>NMQN01000208.1 GCA_003575245.1 Candidatus Atribacteria bacterium 1244-E10-H5-B2
ACTGATCAGTAGAAATTCCTCCGGAAGTGGACCAGATTAAAAAAAGTTACAATGGCTCCCTGGGGGATTGGAGGGGGGTTTATTCGGGATTTTAGAGAAGTTAACGTAGAATGATAAGCGAAAAACGAAAAACGCAAAATAGAAGGTTTTTTGAAATTAACGTCCGATAAATATTATTATGTAAAGAATTTACGGGGTAGGTAAAGAGAAGTAGATTCGTAACAATATTTGACAGATATAAAAACAATATGTTATAGTGAGCAAAAATTGAAAGGAGTAAATAGAATGCCGGTAAGAATGCTAACAGAAAAATTTTACATGGTAGAGGATCTTGTAGATATTCTGCCTCTGTCAAAACAAAGTATCCAGGTTTACATAAGGACCGGAAAATTGCCTGGAAGGAGAATAGGAAAATTTTATTATGTTTCGCAAGCAAGCTTAAAAGAATTTTTAAGAGGTAGAGATGAAAGGAAAATTGAAGAAGATGAAAGGAAGAAAAGAATCTAAAAATGATAAAAGTGTATTGACCGGATTGTTTAAAGCAGATCTAAAAAATTTAAAGGATAAAGACGGATATATTTGGGTAAATGGTGAATATTATTTTGATGTTAATGAGATGAATAAAATGTATCCATTATCAAAGGAAACTATCAAGAAATATTTAAGATCAGGAGAAATAATAGGAAAAAAAATTATGGGCGTTTGGCTAGTTAAACCACATGATTTTTGGACATTTATTAAGGGTAGAAAGTAAGAAAATAAAAAACAACCCGGGTAGAGGTTTTTCTTTTATCTTCCTACTATTCCGGGTTTTACCGGCAGGGAACTTTTCCGTTAATTCCTTCCCTGCCGGTGTGATAAAATGATAAAATTGTAAGGGTTAAATTATAGCGATTCTCGAGATCGCTATAAAAAAGGTAAAGAAAATATTGTTGTCTTTACCTTTCCAACCAAAAGACCGGTGGGGTTTTAGGTTGAAACCCTTTCCCTGCCGGTCCAAAAAAGGAGGTTTCAGAAATGATTAGAAGACACAAGAATTTTATGATGGTACCAAATAAATTTTGGGAGGCATTGTACATTAAACCATTACCCTGCAATGAAAGAAGGGTATTCGATTATATTTATAGATATACAATAGGGTGGGGATTAAAGTTTAGAGATATTTCAACATTCGAGCTCTCAAAAAAGTTAGGGTTGTTAGGAAGTACAGTTAGAAAGGCAATAAGGGCACTTATTAGAAAACGTAGGATAGTCAAAAATGGTGATATGAAAGGGATACAGACAGATTATAACATGTGGCTGGTAGGTCAAGAAATACCTAATAACGAAGTAGGTCAAGAAAGGTACGTTGGTAGGTCAAAAAAGGTACATTTGGTAGGTCAAGAAATCCCCCTAATAAAAGAAACTCTTAAAGACAAAAAGAAAAGACAGGAGAATTTTTATATGAAATTATCCGGAAAAGAAATAAATAAGCTCGAGGGAGATACCTGGTACAAAGCGATCATGTATAACCAGGGTGGATTCAGTATATTTTATATCCAGGGAACCATCGATGACTTTCCTTTCAATACTAGAATGAGCTGTTGGTACTCATACCAGGAAGCAAAGAATGTTAGAGATAAAGAGGCATATTTTTCACATCTATTAAGAGATTACCAGGAGGATTAAAAAAAATGATAAAAGATAGTGGGAGCGAAAAAGTATATAAGACCTGGAAAAGAGCAGAGGATATTATTGAATACAGAAGCGAAAAGGCAAGGGAAATAATCAGCGTAATTAAGAGTTTACCATTTCATTTTGCTTTAGTAAGCGATAAAGAGTACCGGTTAGATGGCTATGAAATAATCAGGCTGATAAATATAATTATGACTGTAAAGCGAAAGGTGAAAAGCCTAAATAGCTTTGAAAAATTGATAAGGAACACAGATAAATATTACAGGGTAACATATTTGAAAGAAGTTATAGAAGAGAAGAAGAAAAATAAGATTCGTGCTACTGACAAAAAAACAGATTAGTAAAAACAAAGGGTTTTTTTAAGAAACTATGGCTGCCACCTGGTAAATAAAAGTTTTAATTCGTGCTACCATCTGAGGGGAGTAAAAGAGCAATAAAAAAGAAAATTGAAAACCTTTTTCCCGCGCCTGGCAAGAAAGAGATCCGCTACTAATAGACTTCCTACCGGTAGAATCCTACCTATCGTAATTATCCCCCAGGGTTCATTATGCAGAACATTACAACGATTGGGTTGTAAAGTGCGTCTTTCCCTGTTCGCAATGTGTTTGATACGGAGAGAGTACGGAGTTAGTACGGAGGGACTAAGGATTAAGACCCCTTCAATTTTGGCTTTTAAAGGGGGTCAAAAGTGTAAAGAGGTGTAATCATACCAACACCGGTAAAGAAATCGATTGCAGACCCCTTATCGCAAGACTAGTAAAAATCAAGCAAA
>NMQN01000359.1 GCA_003575245.1 Candidatus Atribacteria bacterium 1244-E10-H5-B2
GGCTTAAAGGATAGAGGTCAAATTACCGAAGGAGCTTTTGCTGATATAGTAATATTTAATCCTCATTCAATTATTGACAATGCTACTTTTGTACATCCTCGCCGTTTTCCATCAGGAATAAAAGAAGTGTTAGTAAATGGTAAAATAGTTATTGAAAAGGGAGAGCTAACTTCTTCATCACCTGGTAAATTTTTAAGAAGAAAGTAAATCATCTTTTAAAATACCAACCATAAAATCCTTTAAAAAGTTTCTTAATCTTCTTACGACTCCCATACGTATTAGCTAAATAGTTAAAAAGTATTTTTTAAAAGTATTTTTTATTATTAATTTTTGCAAAAAGGTAGAAATCTAAAAAAATTTTTTAAAAAAACAGTGCACTTTTGATTCTTAAATGACATATGTCGTGTAGCTATTGTAATAATGAAAAGTATACGGTATACTGAATACTATAGAAATTTAAAAATGTATATCTTTACAGTGTTAATATATAAAGATATCTATATTTGTTACACATAGAAGCCCCTACAAGAAAGTAAAACAATACTATAACTCTACTTCATAATTAGAAAAAGATTTTCGTCCTTTCAATAAAACCGATATAGCCGTTAATTATCATAATAACAACCAGCCCTTACCACTGATTGCATACAAGAATTAAACTACCAGGATAAGTACAGCAGTTATAATCCAAAATAACAAAATAACGGAGAATTGCCTGGTGAGGGAAAATTAAAAAAAATAGCGAAAGGGGGTAAAAACGAGGAAGAAAATAAAATAGTATTTAGTATATATAATAGAAAGCTTTTAAAGAAAATTAAAAAAATATGGAGGAAAAAATGAAAAGATTAATAATTTTATTTTTAGTTGCGTTTTTGTTAATAGGAGTGGCGAGTAATGTGATTGCATCTCCCAAGGATACTATTGTTGTAGGTTTATACCAAGAAGTTCTTAGTCTGGATCCAGCTAATCATCGAAACAGGACTTCGGAAACCGTTATAAGAAATATGTTTGATGGGTTAGTGACCCGTGGACCTGATATGAAAATAGTACCCCAGATTGCTGAATCTTGGGAATGGTTAGATAATACAACATGTGAATTTAAAATTAGAGAAGGAATTACTTTTCATAATGGTGAAGCTTTAACCGCTGAAGATGTTGAATATACTTTTAATAGAATTATAAAAGAAGGCGGTATGGATGGAGAAAGTTCTCCACGTAAAGGTCTATTAGGGCCATTAGAAAGCGTTGAAATAGTTGATGATTATACTGTTGTATTTAAATTGTCTAAACCCTGGACAGTTCTACTTAAAATGCTTCCTCATCAACAAATTATACCTAAGGATTACTTGGAAGAAGTAGGCACCGAAGAATTCCGTAAACATCCCATTGGAGCAGGTCCTTTTAAATTTGTAGAAGGAAAGCTGAACGAAAGAGTCGTTTTAGAACGTTTTGATGATTATTACGGAGGTTCACCGGATCTCCCACCAGTTGGAGTTGCTCCATTAAAAACAGTTATTTTTGAAATACTTCCGGAAAGTAGTACCAGAGTAGCAGCACTTCTAAGCGGTGAATGTGATCTTATCCAAAATGTACCTTCAGTAGATGTTCCACGTATTGAGAAAAGTTCTAATGCTACGATTAAATATTCCAAGGGAACCCGTGCAAATTATCTTGAGATGAATCTAACTAAACCTCCTTTTGATAATTTAAATGTTAGAAAGGCAATGACTTATGCTTTTGACAGGAATTTACTGATAGAGGTGCTATATAACGGAGAAGGTGGTGTTTTTGCCGGACCTTTATTCCCTTATGAGCCGATGTTCGATTCTTCATTAACACCCTATGAATATAATCCGGAATTAGCAAAAGTACTACTAAAAGAAGCAGGATACCCGGATGGATTTTCACTTGTTTTAGATACCGAGACGGATTTTAAAGAACCAGCAGAAATTATTGCAGCAATGCTCTCAGAAGTGGGAATAGATTGTACCGTTAGGCTTTGGGAATGGGGAGTACTCAAACCTTTATTACTTGAAGGAGAAAGAGCTTTACTTCTTAACACTTGGGGCTCTTCTATATTAGATCCTGTTGGTTATGTTGATGCTAAATTTCTTACTGATGGTAGAGGAAACTATTCTAAATATTCTAACCCGGAAGTTGATAGATTAATTGCCGAAGGCTCAACCTCAGTTGATCTAAGTAAACGGAAAGAAATTTACAAAGAAATGCAAAGAATTATTAATGATGAATATTTCTATATCGGTTGGAGTATAGATGATTTAACCGGTTGTTCGGTTAACTTAATTAATTGGGAACCAATTCCCGATAGCCGAATTAATTTACATGATGCAAGTTTCAAATAGGAAATAGAATACAAAAAATATCTTGGGAGGAAAGTATTTTTTCTTCCAAGATATTTTTTGTGTAGGGGTAGAGATGAAAGGGATAAAAATATTAGAGAGAATCCTTATCGCGATACCAACGATGTTGGCTATTGCCATACTTGTATTTGTTCTTATGCGAATAATGCCAGGTGATCCTGTTGATAAAATGATGGGAGAAAGCGGAAATGTTAGTATAGAAGAGGTTCAAGCATTAGAAAAAGAGTTTCATCTTGATTTACCACTTTTTGAGCAATTAAAAATATTTGTTATCGGGATTTTTCATGGCGATTTAGGAATATCTTTTCAAGAGAGAAGGCCGGTATGGGACATTATTATAGAAAGAGTACCCGCAACGATAGAATTGGCTTTGGGGGCACTTATATTTTCCTTAATTGTGGCCATGCCCATTGGGATCATCTCTGCAGTAAAACAAAACTCTCTAATCGATAGATTAGGAATGGCTTTTGCTTTTTTAGGAATATCTGCCCCAGCTTTTTGGTTAGGCATTATTTTTATTATAATATTTGCAGTTAATTTAAATATTCTACCCGTTTATGGTAGAGTTACCTTTGCTTACAAACCCATTCATATTACCGGAATGTATGTATTAGATAGTATTTTATCTCGTAATTGGCCAGCTTTAAAAGATAGTTTAAGACATTTAATACTTCCTTCCATTAGCTTGGGTGCTGCACAAGCTGCAGTAATTACACGTATCCTTCGTTCAAGCATGTTGGAGGTATTAAGAGCTGATTATGTTACATTAGCCAGAACGAAAGGGTTAAGCGAATATGTGGTAATTACCAAACATGCTTTAAGAAATGCTCTTATTCCTACAGTTACTGTTATCGGTCTGCAAATAGGAATGCTTTTAGGCGGGAACATGATAATCGAAACAATATTTGGCTGGCCTGGGTTAGGAAGATTAGTTGTTACTTCAATCTTTAATCGAGATTTTCCGGTGGTGCAAGGCTCAGTCATGTTTTATGCACTGATCTACGTAACTGCAAACTTAATCGTTGATATTCTTTATACCTATTTAAATCCAAGGACAACTATCTGAAGTCTGAAGATTCATTCTTATATTCTAATATACTAATTTACCAAAAGGGGTAGAGATCAATTGGCTGAACTATATATAACTAAAAAGAATTCATATAAAAATATTAAATATAGCAGAGGGAAGATATATTGGAAAAGAGTTAAACAATTTGTAAAAGAGTTAATACGGTGCCGTACAGCATTTTTAGGAGCAATAATAGTTTTGTCTTTTATTTTAGTAGCTATTTTTGCTCCCTTTATTGCACCTCATGACCCCTTGAAGGCCGGTATTGTAAACCGTTTACGACCTCCTTTCTGGATGGAAAGAGGAAGTATCACCAATCTTTTGGGAGCCGATGAAATTGGCCGGGATATATTGTCTCGGATTATCTATGGGGCTAGAGTTTCAATATTGGTTGGATTGGTTACCGTAGCTATATCAGGATTTTTAGGTACATTGTTAGGATCTTTTGCTGGATATTTTAGAGGACGCTTTGATGCAATACTATCACGTTTTGCTGATCTTTTATTGTCTTTTCCTTATCTGATTTTTGCAATTTTCCTTATGTCTATAATTGGTCCAGGATTTTTTAATCTTATCGTCATCCTTTGTTTTAAAAGCTGGGTAAATTTCTTTCGTCTAAGCAGAGGAGAAATGATTTCGGAAAAGACCAAGGAATATGTAGAGGCAGCCCAAGCTTTAGGAGAAAGTGATGTAAAAATTATATTTAAAGAAATATTACCTAATATCATACATTCTCTTTTAGTATTGGCTACTTTACGTGTAGGATTTTTTATTATCTTAGAAGCGTCCTTGAGCTTTTTGGGTTTAGGCATACAACCACCTACCCCAGCTTGGGGTTCAATGATAAATTCTGGGCGAGCTTACATGCTTAGTGCCTGGTGGGTTTCGACAATACCAGGCATAGCCTTGCTTATTTTAGTGTTGAGTATAAATTTATTGGGGGAGGGCTTGAGAGACATTCTTGACCCTCGACTAAAGTTGGAATAACAATTTAGAGGTTAGATAAATTGCTTAAAATAAAACATTTATGCACTAATTTTTTTACTTATCGTGGAATAGTGAAGGCAGTAGATAGTATTTCTCTAGAACTTAAAGAAGGGGAAGTGTTAGGTTTGGTCGGTGAATCCGGTTGTGGAAAAAGCGTGACCTTGCTCTCCATTCTTGGATTGGTACCTTATTCGGGGAAAATAACCGGAGGAGAAGTGTGGTTTGAGGGAGAAAATTTATTAGAAAAATCATCTAATGAGATGAGATATTTTAGAGGAAACAAAATTTCTATGATTTTTCAAGATCCTATGACTACTTTAAATCCGGTATTTCGTGTGGGAGAGCAGATTAGAGAATCTTTAAGTGTGCATAATTACAAAAAAATATCAAAGAAAATAGAGAAGAAAAAAGTCCTAAAGTTGATTAAAGATGTTGGACTTCCTT
This sequence comes from Candidatus Atribacteria bacterium 1244-E10-H5-B2, assembly GCA_003575245.1. The sequence continues at coordinate 4,882 of NMQN01000359.1, forward strand.
CACCCGAACAAATTTATCAGCAATATCCTCATCAATTAAGCGGAGGAATGCAGCAGAGAATTCTTATTGCCATTGCTCTTTCTTGTAATCCAAAAGTAATATTAGCTGATGAACCTACTACCGCTTTAGATGTAACAGTGCAAGCACAAATCCTGGATTTATTACGGAAAATTAATAAAGATGTCGGCACAGGGATTATTTTTGTAACGCATGACCTGGGAGTGGTAGCAGAATTTTGTCAGAAGGTTGCAGTTATGTATGCGGGAAAGATAGTAGAAACAGGTTCGGTAGAGCAAATAATTTTTAAACCCAAACATCCTTATACTAAAGGATTATTAAAATCTATTCCTAAAATCGGAGATAAGAAAAATAAAATACAATCAATTCCCGGAGATGTACCAGATTTAGCGGCATTACCTCCAGGGTGTTCTTTCTATCCTCGATGCAATAAAAGTGTCCATAAATGTCAAAAAGGTGAAATTCCTTTGCAGGTGATGGAAAAAGGATGGCAGGTACGTTGTCTACTATATAGTTAAGAGCTATATAATATTAATTTTGCACGGAGATTAAATTGGAAAATAATGATATGTTGGTAAATATAAAAAATGTTAAAAAATATTTTGTAAAACAGCCCAGCTTTTTAGGAAAAATTTTGGCAAAACAAAAAAATATAGTCTTGAAAGCTGTAGATGGTGTGGATTTACAGGTCAAAAAAGGAGAGGTTTTGGGTTTGGTCGGTGAAAGCGGTTCAGGAAAAACTACCCTGGGGAAAATGGCAGTTAACTTACATAAACCTACTTTCGGAAACATTATTTATCGTGGCAAAGATGTACAAAAATTAGACAAAAATGGTTTAAAAAAGTTTCGAAATAGTGCTCAAATTATTTTCCAAAATCCTTATTCTTCGTTAAATCCCCGTAAATCTGTCAGAGAAATCATTGCCGTTGCTTTGCAAGAGAAGGGAATCCATAATCCATTAGAACAATATAATATCATTATTGATTTATTATCAAAAGTGGGATTATCCAAGCGGGATATTGTAAAATATCCTCATCAATTTAGCGGTGGACAGAGACAGAGAATTAGTATAGCGCGTTCTTTAGCTATAAATCCGGAATTTATCGTGGCTGATGAACCTGTTTCAGCTTTAGATGTTTCCATCCAAGCTCAAATTATTATTTTGCTGGAAAAACTAAAAGAAGAATTTAATCTGACCTATCTTTTTATTGCTCATGATTTGAGTGTAATAAATTATATCAGTGACCGCGTTGCAGTGATGTATTTAGGTAAAATAATGGAAATTGCCTCAACTAGTGAACTTTTTCAATCTCCTTATCATCCCTATACTCAAGCTCTTCTTTCAGCCATTCCTGCTTTGGGAAGAAAAAGCATCCATAAAAAGAAGAGAATTTTGCTTAAAGGTAGAGTCCCGACTCCCATTGACCTTCCCCCGGGATGTCCATTTCAAACACGTTGTTTTGCAAAAGTTGGTAAAATATGTGAAGAAAAAATGCCTCTTTTAGTTGAGGTGTCAAAAGATCATAAAATTGCTTGCCATCGGGCAAAGCAAATATTATAAAAAAGAAAGAGGTAAAAATCAATGAATCCGATTATTGGTATTACTTGTTTTTGTAATTTGGGTAAAAGAAATACAAACGAAACTCCCTATTATCGTGTAAGCAGGAATTATATAGAACCTATTATACAATGTGGAGGGATACCCTTTATCATTCCTGAATTTATTAACGAAAGCTTGTCAGAAAAAATTTTAAACAATATCGATGGGTTAGTAATGTCCGGAGGTAGTGGAAACTCTGATAAGGGTGATCGAATTGAGGTAGAAGGAAGACCAAGGACTTTACGAGGACAAAACAAGAGTCGATATATTGCGGATAGTTTTCTTATAAAAGCTGCCCTAAAAAGGAATATGCCTTTACTGGGAATGTGTCGGGGGATGCAGATGATTTGTGAGACAGCTGGAGGAAAATTAAATTATAAATTTTTAGATGAAATGAATACAGGAGGAGTTTTGCATCAACAAAAGGAAAAAGGAAATATTCCTACGCATACAATCAGTTTAAAAGAGGGTAGTCAATTACAAAAAATATTAAGAGTTTCCGAAGTAAGGGTAAATAGTTTTCATGGTCAATTCTGCATAGAACCGGGTGAAAATCTTGAAATATCAGCCTGGGCAGAAAACGAAATAGCTGAAGCTATTGAAAGTCCTGTTTACCGCTTTGTTTTAGGATTGCAATTTCATCCGGAAGAAATGTTTAATGATTATCCCATATTTATTAAGATATTCGAAACTTTTATAGAGAAATCTCGGGAATACCAGAGTTCGAAAAAACTATAATAAAAATTTAATAAGAATAATAAACATTATTGTTTAAGAGAATATTAAAATATACTTAAAAACATAATTTATAGATAAAATGTTTCAGTTCGATAAAATATTTTATGAAATAGAAAGAGGACTATAATGGAAGTTAAAACAATTACTATTTGTGGAGGGGGAAATGCTGCCCATGCTATGATTCCAATTATCCGAAGCAATTTTTCCGGAAAACTCAATCTTTTTATCCCCTTTGGGGATGAAGCTGTACGGTTTAATAAATTAATTGAGGAAAAAAGATTTATAACTGCCACAATAGGAGAAAAAAAATTGTATGGACGGCCAGATGAAGCCAGCAAATTTGCCAAAGACGTATGCAGAGAAGCAGATTTAATACTTATGCCTTTGCCGGCCTTTGCCCATGAATCAACTCTGTTACAGATAGCCCCCTTTTTAAAAGAAGAAGTAATAATAGGAGCGATTCCGGCTCGAAGCGGATTTGAATATGCCGCTTTAAAAATTTTAAAAGATAGTAAAAAAGAAAAAGCAATAATTTTTGGTATGCAGACTCTTCCCTGGGCTTGTCGAATAAAAGAATATGCCAGCAAAGTAGATATTTTAGGTAAAAAAAGGTCAATCGGAATAGCTGCCTTCCCCCCG
>NMQN01000026.1 GCA_003575245.1 Candidatus Atribacteria bacterium 1244-E10-H5-B2
CCGCGCGGGCTGCCTGTAAAATATTATAAGTTCCTTCAATATTTGTTTTTATATAGGCTAAAGGTGAATAATAGGAATAGGGAATGCCTATAAGAGCGGCAAGATGAAACACATAATCAATCCCTTTTATGCTTTCGTAAACAGAATCATAATCCCGAATATCACCTGAATATATTTCTATATCATCAATATATTTTGATTTCTCCAGCCATCCCCAAAAATTCCGGGAATTATAACGGACAAATGCTCTAACCTTATGTCCTTTTTCTACTAAGTATTCAGTGAGGTGAGAACCTATAAATCCCCCCGCACCAGTTACCAATATTTTTGACATTGTATATTTACTCCTTACCTATCTGTTAATCTAACTATTATTTTAATCTTCTAATCGACCAGTCTATTTTAGTCTACCGGTCTTCCGGTCTTCCCCGGTCTGCCGGCCAATTCAGTCTACCAGTCACCCGGTCTGCCGGTCATAATTAGTTACCCAGTTACCCGGTTTGCCAGTTGACAGATAAAGATGCGGGTTCGATAAATCGAACCCCTACTTCACCCCCACCTTAAGGGGGAGGAGATGTATGTTCAGGTTATGAACTTAGATAAATTATATTATATTTAGGAAAGAAAAGCAAGAAAAATAGTTTTTAGTTTTTTGTTTATAGTTTTTAGTTGAAAAACAAAACAAAAGATGCAAGTTGTAAGGTGCAAGATACAAATACAGTAATGAGTAATGTGTAATGAGTGATAAAGAAAAGAGTGTGGGATGAATTAGTCGTTAGCATTAAATGCAAGAAAATTCAATTAATTAGTAAGTGATAGATTATTTTACTATATATAAATTAAAATTGCTAACAGCCCGAATATTGCCTCAATCCCCATAAAGACCAACACCAGATTCCTTTCACTGATCCCGCCCCACACTTTCATTATCAATTGACACAGACCTACTGGCCCGCCTTCAGGACAATATAATTTTCCATCTTTATATTCCCCAAAACTATAGGGAAACCGATTCTTTGCTTTTATTAAAAAATCAACAACATATGGTATTATTATAATCACTCCAGCTGTTTCATAATTACCGACAATCACCGCACACGCTATAACTGCTCCAATACTCAAAGTTCCCACATCTCCTACTAATATTTTTGCGGGATACCAATTATAACGTAAGGCCGCTACCAATGCGCCTAATATAGCCATTAAAATTATTAAAGAAGCGGTCTCTCCAATCAAATAAGCAATTATAGACAACGACCCGATAGCCACTGCTCCCATCCCTACTTCCAATCCATTAAAACCTGCCAGCATATTAACCGTATTAGCTGCCCCGGTAATCCCCAGAGGTACCAATACCAGAGGATAAAAGATGTCAAATTCTATTAATCCTATAAAAGGAATCCTCATCATGCTGTATCCTTCTTTAAGGGCCATTAAAGGTAAAGCCGCAAATACCGGCATAATCGCCTTAATCCATTGCCGCATGGAAATCAAATCATCAAAAATACCTATTATCACCACAATCAATACAGTTGATAAGGCAGCCAGAATCGAGGTTAAATTAACCGAAAAAAATAAATCGAAAAAGGTTCTTAAAAAAATAGCAAAAACTATTCCTACTCCAAAGCCAGCCGCTATTACCAGGCCACCCATTTCCGCAATCTCTTCCTGTTTCTCGCTATTCATATTCTTCCCTACAATTCCTGTCTTTTCCAAGCGGGGGATTATTATGGGAAATCCCGCAAGACTAACTGCAAATGATACTATAAAAATTAAAAATACCATACACTTTTCCTTTCTGCTTTTCTGGATTTATAACACTATCTTACCACAAATATTTTAAATCAGCACTACCTTATACTCTCAAATTTACCGCACCATTATTTTATTACCATATTTATGTATATTACAACAAAACTATTCAAAAATCCTCTTTTTTTATAAAAATATAATACGAAAGGTGGATTGTTTTCTAATCCACATTTTTTTCTTGTACTTCTTTTCTGTTCCTTTCTTTGCTATATATTACATACTCGATGCTATATACTGTTTTTGTATCTTGCATCTTAAAACCATCTTTATATCTTGTATTCTAATTGGTAAATTGTTAAATTGGTTAATTAATTTCTACCCGCATGTAAGCCTGTAAACTGTAAACCAAAAACTAATAACTAATAACGGATTTACCTACTGGTAAATCCTAAAAAGGAGGTTATTTTATGATCAAGCTTTCACATTTTATCCTGGATATGCAATAGAGATCAATATAATATTTGTTTTAGGTTTTAGTTATAGAAATTTAAAAAAGAAAGGAAATGTAGTAATGTATAAATTAATGAAGATTAAAAAGTTAAAGAATTATGGTATCCCCTCTTATATTTTAAACATCTGGGAAAAGCATTACTCTCCTTATTTACTGCCCCTGCAGGAAGATGCCGTAAGAA
>NMQN01000073.1 GCA_003575245.1 Candidatus Atribacteria bacterium 1244-E10-H5-B2
GATACAAAGTTTTCCAACTACCGGCCAGGCTAAAACAGGATGGGATCGATTACCCGCCCTGCCGGATATAATAATTTATCTAAATACCCCTAAATCGCTAAAATTTTGCCCTCTAACGAGGTTTCTTTGATCCCTTTGGTATCTTTACCTTCAATATTGCTATATCTGATATTTATATTGATCTTCGTAAACGTCTTTTTGTCGTTCCAGGGATAGAGCTTTCCACATTTTATTAATATTTCTCTCCTCTAACTTAGTTATCGAATAACCCGGGAAGGCCTTTAATAGAATCCTAATTTTAACCAGGTATTCAAGATCTTCCCAAAAATTCTTAATCATATCTTTTATTTCAGATTCAGATTTCGAAAAGAACGGATCTAAAGCCATAATTTTTTTACCCCTTTCATCTTTTAATTGATATATTTATACATAAAACGCTCATATTTTTTTTTCATTTCTTCAAGATCTTTTTCGGTTAAGACTACGTTATATTCTTCTTTGGCCACCCGGATTATTGTATCGTCTTTTAAGTCTTTTTTGTTTTCCACATATAGCGAATAGTTTCCCCGGATTGCGTGAAAAGCCTCGAATTTTTCTCTACTGATAAACATAAAATTTTAATCCCCCTTTCAATTTTTTAGAATCCCGGTAGAGCAATTAAAGGAAGTAGAAGGCTTGTCGCAGACCTTTCGAAAGGCTTCAACTACTCCACCGGGCAACCGGCCAGACCTGCCAAACGAATCTGACCGGGATATTGCAAGTTTATTTTTATGTGTTATAATGAGTTAGGTTTGGAGCAGTGTTCTCGTAATCTTCCACTGCAACAAATTTTTTGCTTTCGATTTCTGTTATTGTTACTTTCGATTACAGGGGAGTCTAACCGCTCCCCTGTTTTCGTTTGAGCCAACACTTTAAGACTATTCCCTTTTTTCAAGTAAAGATAAGGCTTCTATAACCGCGTCTTTATAGGTAGATCCCGGATTTTTTTCCATATATTCTTCTACCAACTTTTCTTCAAGAGTTGATTCTTCTCCTCTTAAAACAACTTTAACCGCCTCTTTATAGGTAGCTCTCGGATTGGCCGATAAATAATTTTCAACAGCTTTGAGATTTTCTCTCTTTTTAATTTCTTCTTCTGTAAATTCTTTTTTAGGTTTCGGCTCGGTTCGATCTAAAACCTTTAAAACTGCATCCCGATAAGATACGCCTTTATTTTCAGGCTTTGCCATAAATTCCTGGACCTTCTTTTCTTCTTCGCCAAAACGTATTTCGTCATTAGTTTTTTCGTTAGACATCTTTTTCACCCCCTTTAATTTTTTAATAAAATCGATTATTGCCTCTACATCGATATTCTCTTGATCAGCAATTTCTAATATTTTTTTTGCGTCTGATCCAGTTAAATTTTTTAAATGATATTCCTCTTTTATATCACTCATAATTTAGATCGCTCCTTTCTTTTCTTAATTTTTTCATATCAACAATTATGGTAATCGATTCGTATTTTTTAGGATTTTTAGTTTTCTTTTTTTCAATTTCTAAATATCCCCGGATAGATCCGATATAAACTATTTTTTGACCCATAAATCCAACCCCCCCTTTATTCCCGAGATTGTTTTTTTGCCCAATTTTTTTGATAATCAGGATTCTTTTTTCTAAATTTTGCAAGACCCTTTTTTTGTGATTCCCTCAGTTCCAGGTAAGCCTTAGGATCCTCGATTTTTAATTTTTGTATATATTTTTTCTTTGAATTGTGAATCTCTTTACCGATTACCTTTAATTTCATTTTACCGCTAATATCCATTTCACCTATTTTTTTCAATCCGATCACTCCCTTAATTGATTATTTTCTAAAATTTTGATACAATAAAAAAGGTTTCTCTGTTTTCACCTGGTAAAGAAGTCTTGATAACTCTTATAGAGTTCACTTCTGATTAGGTAGAAAACGCATATCTTTTTAAAAAGGAATCTTGATCTTTCCCGGTCTGGATTCCTTTTTACTTTCAACAAAAAAGACGCCATTATAAATTGTTTATTTAAAACTTATAATGGCGTCATAAACGCCTTTAGATTTCGCCACCCTATACTCCATAGTTGGTATTTTATCATTTAATTTTCTATCATTAATATTGATTATAACAAAAAAAGATAAACTTTTCAAGTTTTTATTTTCCTTCCTGGATCTACCATAATTTTTTTATTTTTTATATATCTCTTTTAAATTTTTATTAGCCTCATTAACTCCCTGGACAAAATTATCCCACTCATCAAATTTAAAGCCACAAGAGGCCGAAACGTCTAAACTTGCAATATAAAGACCTATCTCGTCTTTTTCCAGTTCGCAACCTATCGCCAGGGATTCCCCGATCTTAGTTTCTGATAATAAAGTTTGTTTATCTTTTCCAAAGACTTTTACAATTCCCTTAAATTTCCTTATATTTTTCATTTTTAAAATTCTCCTTCCTTAAAATTAAAACTATTTACCTAAATTTTTTCTTAAATAAAAGCCTAAACCTATTACTATCAATAAGATTATGAGCAAAGTCCACATATTATTTAACTCCTTTTTTTAAAAAACATTACCAAATTTTACGAATTAATTTCCTACCTATAATTTTATTTTTTACTCTCCTGGCCATTTTTTTAGGATCTCCTGAGGTTATAACTTTTACATCATTAGCTTGCCTGGCCAGTTTATAAAGAAATGAAACGGTCTTATTCAGTTTCATTTAATTAATTACCCCCCTAAAATTGATTTTAAACTACCTTCTGAGCTTGTCTTTTCCTACTTTTTCTAAAAAATACCTGCTTTGATCCTGAGAAATTGCACCTTCTACACCAAAAAACAGCAGGCGTTTCTTTTCTACTAACTAAAATATTTGCACTATCACACTTAGGACAACGAGGTTTTTCCTTTTTTATTCTCATAGAATTAATCTCCTTTTACACACATATTAAAATATATATACCTTAACATATCAATAAATTATTGTCAAATTACCAATCTCCCCTGGGAGTAGAGCCACTTGCGCCTCCCCAATCCTCACCGGCCTCTGATCCCATTTCCTCATCATACTGAGCGGATAACCGCTTACTCCGGCCAATCCTCATATCATCTTTTACCTTATCGCTCATATCATCGAGTAATTTTGCAACATCCTCTTGTTTCTCTTCCCTGGTAGCCTCATAAATAGATCCGGAAACAGCGTCTATTTCGTCAGCGTGGCCTTCCGGTCCTCTCTCGTGATAAATAGTTAATTGATTCGATCTACCATAAACAGCGATAGTATTTTTTAAACCGGCTTTCAGGTCCGGCCGGTCCGGTAATTGTAATCTATCTTGAATCATTTTAGATTTTAAATTGACAAATACAACGGATAGAGAAGGCCTGATCAGGATTTCTAAATTAATCTTTTTAAAGGAATTTTCAACATATCCTTTGCTATATCTATCTATTGAGGCCTCGTTTAGATGATAGGTTTTAGCAAGTATTTCGATATCATTTAAGATAATATCGAGGTCCTTTGTTTCCCAGGATCTAACAACATCAACAATCGCTATATCCCCTTCTTTATGTGATATAGCCAAAGCAAAGCGATCCCGGCCACTAAGGCCGGATTGGTCCAGGCCCAGGGAATATTTATATTCTGATTTATAGGTCAGATCTCCACCCAGGATAAAAGGTTTTTGCATTAGTTCAAAATTGAAAAAGGCTTCCAGTTTTTCGCTAAACTCAGCCTGAAATTCCCTTTTCCAGTTATTAACATCCCTGGCCTTTTCTTTATTTAAAAATTTTTGCGGTATCTCCGGATTGACAAAACGAGTATTCGCTTGGATAGTTAAACGTTCTTCAATCCGAAAACCCTCATCAAAAAAGTTAAAAAATAATCCCTGCTTAGCGCCAGCGGTAGAGATCAGGAAAAGTTTATTAAATTCAAATTGGGATTGTCGAGGCCTCAGGCTATTAAAAATCGTTTCATCCTGTTTAACTCCCTCGAGTTTAAAGAAGGCAATTTCATCCATTATCAAAACACAAATAGGGATTCCCCGGAGCGCGGTAGAAGTGCAAGGACTCGATATAATTTTTACACCATTTTTAAGGGTCAATTCAAGCTCGGTAGATTTCTTCTCTAATCGCTTTAATACCGGGGAATTTCTTAACATCCTTAGACAGTTTTTTCCGATTATCTGCTTAGCCTGGAGTTCCCGGGTCGCTATGATCACTACATAAGGATTTTCGCCTTTAGATACTTCTTTTTTCCACTTATCCCTGGTAGCCTCATATAAAGCACAAATCGAAACGAGAAAAGATTTCCCGGCCCGAGCACCTAAACAGGCAATCAATTCTAATTTTTCCCTTCCGGGAATATATTTCCCCTTACTTTTAGTCAGGATCTTAAATATTTTTAGTTCTTTTTTGTCAAGAGGTAGGCCATATAAGGCTTTTAGAATAATTAACTGGACCGGCCTTTTTTCAAAGGATAGACCTAAATAATCGGGATCGGTAGCAAATTCAATTATATTTATTTTTTGTAGTCTCTTCTTAGCCTCTCGATATTTGATAGCCTCTGCTTTAGCTTCTTCCGGAGTTTTTTCTCTATCCCCTCGTTTTAGATTAGCCAAGCGCCTGGCCTCAGATTCCGGAGTATTACCCCGGTAAGATTCCGGAGTTCTTTTTTTAACATAAGGCATAAAATCACCACCTAAATTTTATAAAAAATGATTAGGGTTTCTTATCCCTTTCCTTTCTATTAAATTTTCTCATTTTGGTATTAAATTCCTCTTGCTTTTTCTCCTTATTTTCTTCCTTCGTTGATCGTATTCCTGCAACAATACCCCACAAAATAGCTCCGGCAATAAGAGCTACGAAAGCCCAAAATCCCCACTTTGCACCGGTTAAATAATATTCAAATAGATTCATTTCTAAATTCTCCTTTTTTCGGGATTCACCATTTAAATTTACTGCCTGGATTATTTAAGATAAAATCGGCAATTACTTGGTAAATATTGATTATAAATTTCTTGATAGCCATAATTAATAACCTCTCCTGAATATTGTTTTATGCTTTTCCTTTTCTCCGGATCCCTCTTTTGCCTTAATAATTTGGTTAATCGATTTTAAAGCCAACTGATATTTAGCTTTCTCTTTTTCGGTTAATGATTCACTCCGTTTTAATTTCCAGATATAAAAATCTTTAGTTTTTTCTAAGGATCTTAATTTTATAGTGTTTATCTGAGCCATAATTGGCCCCCTTTATTTTTATTCAGGCCTTTAAAATTTTACCTGCTCCCCGAAAAAGCACCGACTCTAAAACGGAGAGCAGGGTCGGAGATCCGGAGAATTGGAATAATAACCGGATCACCGAGATTTTATTTATTCCTCAGTATGATAAATGTTTTCTTTCCGTTCTTGCTCCGGACAATCCTCTGCTCAGGTATAGGCCTTTCTTTATGAAAGAAAAGGATCCTGAGAAACATCAGGACAAACAACAGAAAAATTAACCATAAAAAATTTATCATTTTTAATTTACCCCCTATATGTTAAGATAGAGGACAGCCGGGAATCTCTGAAAGTGAGAAAGTTTTCTCATATAGGTTACAATCTCACTTGAAGGGATTTCCGGGTCCCTGTTAGATCATTTTTTATCCGATAGATCTACCCCCTTTTTTGAAATATCAAAGAAATAAAGCCCTTCTCGATAATTAAACTAAAATAAAACCTTCAAATTTGCGTTTTAAGGCTCCTCAAATATCGAATAGGTATAATCATAAGCGATCCTTCAAAATTTCTTCATACAAGCGATATATGGACATATTCTAAAATCACGCAAAGCCTTTGTTTATAAGGGTTACAAAGATTTTAGATTAATTTAACTTTCATTTTATTCTGAGGATGTAATCTATTAACTTCTTCTTTTTGCTTATCGCTAACTAATGAAGTGTAGATCTGAGTAGAGGCCAGGCTTTTATGGCCTAAAAAGCCCTGGATTCTCCGGATATCCATTCCATTATTTAAAAAATGTGTAGCAATCGAGTGCCTTAACATATGTGGAGTAACCTTTTTATCTATCCCGGCCTCTATTCCGTATCTCTCGATATTCCTTTGAATATTCATTTTAGTTATCCTGGTCCCGGTCCTGCTCAAAAATAAAGCCCTGCTCTTATTGCCTTTCCAAAGATTTCGAGCCCTTAAATAATTCTGCAATATCTTAATAGATTCGTTAGTTAATGTAGCCTCACGTTCCCGGTTACCCTTACCTAATACCTTTGCGATTCCCCTTTTAAAATCAAGATCCTTTATATCTAAATTAATCAATTCTTTTAATCTGATCCCTGAGGAATAAAATAAATTCAGGATTGCGTAATCTCTTTTAGCACTAAATAATTTATTCCGGGATCTCTTTAGCCAGTAAGATTTATTTTGCCTTCTTTTCTTCAATTCCTCTTTAGCCTTTATCCCTTCCAGGTAAGGCCGGTTAAATAAAAGATTGATTTCTTCTATGCTCAGATACTTAGGAATCCTCTTTATTGCCTTCATTTTAAACACCTCTTTTTAAATTTTATGCTTATACTATATATGATAGATTATTTTCTGTCAAGTGTTTCGTTATATTTTAGTTAGAATATAACTAAATACCTAAAACATAAAATCTAAAAATGCTTATTTTATAACGATTCCGGGATAAATATTTTTCTATAAATTATTTGTGTTTTGTTATTATCCTTTAAAAAAGTTAGATTTAAGGCTTTCAAGTGATCATTTTTAACTATTCCCGAGTGGACTCGAAAATTTAAAAAGCCTCTTACACCTGATATTTTAGCTTTTTTAGGTTTTTTTGAGCCTTTTATGATTTTGTTTTGTTACTATTTGATAAATCCCTTCTATCCCGATTCATACTCTTACATTTAGCACCGACAATTATATAAAAATCTCTCTCATCAATCTTATCCTCTTTTACTGAATTAACTAAAACCTGATAGAAATTATCGAATCTTTTTAAAAAATTTAATCGTTCCGGTAACATTTAAGATCGCCTCTTTTTTAAATTTTACTTGGCTAAACAATAAGCGTATGTTCGCCCCCCTGAAATTTCCTCATTATTTTTTTTCTCTCTTTCTACTCTCTTTTTACCTTCAGAATTGACTTGCTTTAAAGTATCCTCTTATTAAACACTTTTAGGAAGGACACTCTACTAACCACTCTCTATAAGCCTACTAATCCTATCATCAGTGATAGGAGGGTATCCTATCATTTCAGGTCGCTTTTTATCTAAGACTGAAGAATTTGCACGCCTACTAATCCTATCAAATCAGGTCGCTTTTTTTGAATTTATCGAGTAAATATGGAGTGATAAAAACTATTTCCTTATCTGATATAGCTTTGATTTTCCCTTCTTTAATCAATAATTTATATGCAGTATCCCACCTTAAAAGCGTTATAATTCTCCTTTTTGACTTTGGCCCCATAGAATATACTCTCCGATGAATGAAATGATAAAATTCTAATCTTCTTAAAGATCTCTCAATAGTTATATTTGGTATCCCGGTTTCCCTGTTAATATCTGGATTCGTTTTCCTGGTATTTCTCCACCAATTACATTTACTTGACAAAAAGAAATAAATGTCTTTATCTTTAGCAGTAAGTTTAAAAAGCACTCTTGAATCTGTAAATCCTCTCGGTATAGGGTCGTATTGCTCTCTCTTTTCTTTAGGCAATAGATTGCCTTCATTATCATATAAACCGCTTTGATTTAATTCCGGATGAAAATTTACCAGCGTTTTATCTTCGAGATCCATTTTTTCTTTAAATTCTTTTTTATTCATATATCAGTATCCTTCCTTCAAACCTGGCCAATAGCCGAAACGAA
>NMQN01000618.1 GCA_003575245.1 Candidatus Atribacteria bacterium 1244-E10-H5-B2
AGGGGACGGTCCTTTGGCAGGTTTTTTAAACAAGCTTTACAGAGATTTTATTGATTTTTTTCTTGACAGAAAGGATAGTTTGGAGTATATATAAATATAGAAAATAAAGTTGACAAAATTAGTATGAAAAGAAAGGAAAATTAGTATGCCAAACTATGATTTTGAATGTCAGGACTGCCATAAAACTTTTGAGGTTAGAGCAACTATCAAAGAGATGGAAGAAGGTAAAATATCCTGTGTAAAATGTAAGAGTAAGAATATCAAAAGGATTTTTAATGGTTTTGGAGTCTGCACCGGAAAAACTTTTTCTTCGATGAGTTCAAGCTCAAGCTCTTGCAGTTCTTGCTCATCTGGTTCTTGTTCGACCTGTGGATAAAAATAAAAATTTTATACAAATAAAAAATTTAAAATAGAAAAAGGGGACGGTTCTATTTTTTCGAGTCATTATTTCTAGAAGATGATAAAAAATAGAACCGTCCCCTTTTTCCTTTTTCTATTTTAAAAATAAATAATATTTTTTTGAAAGTATGCAGGAATTTAGGTTTGGTTTGTAGAATAATTATAAAGAAAGTATATTGTATTTAGTGTATCGTATATAGTGAAGAGAATAGTAAAGAATGTTGAGTGATGTATAATAAGTAAATACAGTAACAAGTGATGAGTAATTAGTAATAAGTTTCAGTTTGCAAGTTGTGGGTTTTCTTCGTTTTGTCATTACGAGGAACGAAGTGACGAAGTAATCTCAACCCGGGATTGCTTCGCTCCCTGAAGTCACTCGTAATGACAGTTTTGTAGAAATCGTATTAAATTTTTACGCAATACGATAAAAAAGGGGGTAAAGTAAATGTCGATTAGAAAGAAAAGAAATATTTTTAGGATGGAGTTGTGGTTGTTTGTATTGATATTTTTAATGATTTTTTCCGGAGTAAGTATGGCGCAGGAGGTAGTTAAGGATTCGGAATATCTTCAAAAGATTTCTCTTTGTAGAGATGTTCTGGAAAAGAATCCACTACGAGAGACCAATTTTTTCTTTTCCCAAGATGAGAAAGTAGTTACCTGGTTTAGATTTTCTTATGATTCTGCAGAGAAGTTTCTGCTTAAGTGGGAATGGATTACTCCTCAGGGTAAATTGTATCACCGGGGAGAAGTGGAGATGGAAGCTGACAGTTACACTAATTATCGCACCTGGTACTGGATAAAAATTAAGGATAATTATGCCTCTCGGTTACCCGGAGAGTGGAAAGTAAGAGTGTATATCAATGATATTTTTCTTGCGGAGAGGAACTTTTTTATCGCGGGGCCTTTTTAAGTAACCAGCTGAATGAACTGAGATCTATGGATAGTGTAAATTTTATTAAAATTGCTTCCCCTGCTTTCGCAGAGCCTGCCCCTGTGAAAACAGGGGGGGGCAGGCTTGCTTTGTTTTTCGCAACGACTTAACTGCTGCAGAACAGATTTTGTTTTAGAAAATTAAAATTAAAATTAAAAGAACTAAATTATTGATGAAAAAAAATTATAATCTGTTGTTGATTAATCCTTGGATTTATGATTTTACGGCTTATGATTTCTGGTCTAAACCCTTAGGGCTATTGTATATTGCCAACATCTTGAGAGAGCAGGGTTATAAGATTAGTTATATAGATTGTATGGATCGTTATAATCAGGAGATTTTAAAGTTAAAGAATAGAGAATTTCCTAAAAAAGATGAATTTGGCCGGGGCCCTTTCTATAAAGAAGAAGTCAAAAAACCTGCAATTTTAAAAAATATACCCCGTCAATATAGCCGGTATGGGATTACCGAAGAAATTTTCCTGAATAAATTAAAAAAGCTACCTTTGCCCTATGGAGTATTGATTACCTCTATTATGACCTACTGGTATCCCGGAGTGTTCAGGGCGATAGAGATAATTAAAAAAATTTTTCCCGATATTCCCATAATTTTAGGAGGGGTCTATGCTACTTTATGCTTTGAGCATGCCTTTAAATTCTCCGATGCTGATTATGTAATAAAAGGAAATAGCATAAGAGATTTAATAAAAATATTAGAACAGCATGCAGGGAACAAAAATGATTATTCAAAATATGAAAAAGGGTTAGATAATCTGCCTTATCCTGCCTGGGACCTCTATTCGCATCTTGATTATATTTCTATCTTATCATCTCGGGGCTGTTCTTACCGTTGCAGTTATTGCGCTTCTTTTAAGATAAATCCCAAACTGGAATTTAGAGACCCTGAAGGAGTCGCAAAGGAGATAGAATATTGGAACAAGAGAAGGGGAGTAAAAGATTTTGTCTTTTATGATGATGCCTTATTGATAAATTCGGAAGATAATTTTTTGGTTATTTTAGAGGAATTAATCAATAAAAAACTGGCCATCAGGCTTCATACTCCCAATGGAATTCATGCCCGAATGATAAATAAAGAAATAGCT
>NMQN01000480.1 GCA_003575245.1 Candidatus Atribacteria bacterium 1244-E10-H5-B2
ATACCAGTATTACATTTTGCGTTATTAGCTTTAGTAGCTTATAAATCAGGAAAAGAATTAAAAGATGATATAAGGAAAGATAAATTAACAAATAAAAAGGGGTGATCAGGTTTTAAATTGAATAATAAAATCCGGCGGTTCGACTTTCTATGCATTCTGCGGACTGCCGTCCCCTGCTCTCTAGTATTTTTCGCCACATTTATGCTGGGGGAGCAGGGAAATTTTAAAACGTTTGAAAATTGATTGGGTCACTATTTAATAATAAATATCCACTAAGTGGCGATGTTTCCAATGCAAGGGAGGTGGTTTAAATAGCTAGGGTAAAGCTAAAGGTTTTAAAAAAAACTAAAGCTTTCTATAAGTGGTTACTAGAAAAAAAAGAAATAACAGAGAAACAGGAAAATGCCATTATAAAGGCAATGGAAACACTTGATAGAATTATTAAAAAAAGAACCAAAGAAAATGAAGTATTAAAAAGAAAAAGATACTTTAAATTCATTTAAAATATTTGTCCAAATTGACTAAAAAAATACAAAAAAAGTGTGCTGCTTATTTAGTCAAATATACAAAAAAAGATACTGTCAAGAAAAAAGAAAGGGGGATTAAAAGATGATAAGTGAAAGAAAGTGTTTGTCATATTTAGGCGTCAAGGCGTCAAGAGAAATCAAAAATTTCCAAAAAATGACCAGTGCAGAAATAGGTTTACTTGAGGGTAGATGCAGTTTGCAAGATATTAATGACGCTAAAACTTTGATTAGACTTTGGGAAGCATTGTTAAGAGTAAATACAGAAAGTGAAAACATAATACGCGAAAGATAAAAAAAGGGGGTTAAAATTGGATAAAGCAGGATACAAAAAAAGATATTAAAGCTATTAGAAGGATTTATAGATGATGGAAAAATGACTTTAGAGGAAGTGGTGGACAAGATAGTAGCGATACCAATTCCAAAAGAGACCAAAAATCCTTATGTTGGATTATCTACTAAAGAAGATGGGACATATCGCTAACCAAAAAAGAGGGCATAAGCTAAAGCGTAAGTTTACAAGTTGGAGCTACGGCAATCCGACTTTCTATGCGTTCTGTGGATTGCCGTTCCCGCTCCCTCTTCTTTTTAATAACCTTTTATCTGAGAGGGGGCGGGGTGTTAAAAATTTAGAGGGGGGTTTAATTAATATGAAAAAATTTATAATTAAGCTATAACAAGTTATTGCTGATTTTTTATTATCCAATTCTAAGGGGTTGAGGTGGTGATATATGAGAGAAAGATAAGCAATATTTTTGAAATTCATTTAACTATTTTTTAAATGGAGGTAAATAGGATATGAAACTTTTTCAAAAAGTTTTGATTGGTTTTGTTTTAGGAGCAATTTTAGGAGCAATATGGGGGCCTGGAATTGTATGGATTAAACCCATAGGAACTATCTTTGTTTCTTTATTAAAAATGCTCATCATTCCTTTAATCTTTGCGACCTTAGTAGTGGGAGTTGCCAGTATTGCTGAACCTAAGAAGTTAGGGAGAGTAGCCGGTAAGACTATCGTCTATTATCTGATAACCACTGCCTTTGCAATATCTATCGGATTATTATTAGGTAATATATTCCAACCAGGCACAGGTATGAATTTAGTATTAGAAGGACCGGTTAAAGAGGCAGCAGGTGCTCCATCGTTAATTGATACCATAATAAATTTATTCCCCAAAAATCCCATTGGAGCAATGGCCAGTGGTAATGTCCTTCAAGTAATCGTCTTTGCTCTTTTCTTTGGTTATGCCATGACTAAAGCCGGCGAAAAGGGTAAAGCAGTCCTTAAATTTTTTGAAGGCTTTGCTGAGACTATGTACAAACTCACTGGCACGGTAATGGGATTTGCTCCTTATGGTGTATTTGCCCTTATTGCCACTACCGTAGGTACTCATGGCTTGTCTGTTTTGATACCTTTTGCTAAATTAATCTTTGCTGTTTATCTGGGTGTAATAATTCATGCAGTAGTAGTATATTCAGGGATGACTTCCATCATCGCCAAAATGAGCCCGGCAAAATTTTTCAAAGGGTTTAGTGAAGCAACGTTGCTGGCTTTTAGTACTTGTAGTAGTTCAGCAACCCTCCCAGTTTCTATGCGAGCAGCCCAGGAGAATCTAGGAGTCTCTCCTACTGTTTCCAGTTTTGTTCAGCCTCTAGGGGCTACCATTAATATGGATGGAACAGCCCTTTATCAGGGTGTTTGTGCTCTATTTGTGGCCCAGGCTTACGGGATCTCCTTAGGCTTTGGTGGACAGTTAACCATACTTCTAACCGCTCTTTTGGCCTCAGTTGGTACTGCTGGCGTACCAGGAGCAGGTTTGGTTATGTTGACTATAGTTCTTACTTCTGTAGGATTGCCTTTGGAAGGGGTAGCCCTAATTGCAGGAGTTGACCGAATATTAGATATGGC
>NMQN01000695.1 GCA_003575245.1 Candidatus Atribacteria bacterium 1244-E10-H5-B2
GTCCGGATGTTTATAATATTTCTGGGGACCTTAATAAATCAGCCTGTTTTGATCCTATTTATAATTGGTCTTACAATGAATGCAGAAAATATTAGAAGGATAGTAATATTTTATAAGAGGAGGAAAATCAAATGAAAAAAAATATTTTTATCTCATTGATCGTATTGTGTATCTTAGTTATTTTTACTTTGATTTTGTTTGCAGAGGAAGTTAAATATGATTTCAGAAAAACAAACTGGGGAATGAGCATAGAGCAAGTTAAGGCAACAGAAAATGCAAAATTAGATCTCGAAATTGATAGTATACTATTTTATTCTGGTGTAAGAATTGATGAAATTTATGGAGAAGATTTTTCATGTACATATTTCTTTTCAGAAGATAAACTTTTTCTTGCTCTCTATGTTATCTCAGAAGAGCATACTAATGATAATCTTTACATTAGAGATTATGAAAATCTAAAAAAAGTTCTAACTAAGAAATACGGTAAACCAAAAATAAATAAGACAACATGGAATAGTGATTTCTATAAAAATGATGAGAGTAAATGGGGATTTGCGGTTAGTGTTGGAGATTTATCATATTTTTCTTCGTGGGAAACTCCTACTACACTCATAACTTTAGAGTTAAGTGGTGATAATTACGAGATTAAAAGAAATGGTCTAAATTATGAGAGTAAGGAGTATTTAAAAGAACAAAAGGATAAGGAGAGTAAAGTTTTAGAAGAAAAAGCCAAAAGTAAATTTTAATTTATAAATGGAATCCAAAAATAAATAAGGAGATATAAATAATGAAAAGGAAAGTTTTGTTATTGGTTTTGGTGATAATCTTAGTTTTAGTATCATCAGGTTGCGGGATGACTCCTCCAGGATCACCTGATTGGGCGATGGCAGAACAGGAAGTTTATTCTTACTGGAAAGCAATTATTAATCGTCAATATGAATTAGCCAAATGGTACTGCATAATTGATGGAATCTGGTATAATAAGACTGATGAATGGAAAGAATATATCAATACTAATTCTGAGGGTGAGGCTTCGGTAATAATTCATTTACCCATTTTTTACAAACAAGCTGAAGCAGTTGGAAATAATGCTGTCGTATATGCAAAGATTTTTGTTGATAAAACAGCTTTTCCTGGCAGCTGTGTAATCGATGTTGATACCTTTGAATATGAGATAGAGTTGATTAAGCAAAATTACCCACCTGGAGACTGGATGCTTAAATAAGAATTAAAACTAAAAAAAAGAAAGGAGTATTAAAATGGCGATAAAAAGATTAATATTAAAACCAGAAAGGGAAATGAGAAAAATTGATAAAGAGATTGCCAAAAAAATTATTTTTGAAAGCAAGGATGATTTTAAGAAGACAATAGAAGAATCTTTTAAGGCAGAAGGCATCACTGAATCCGAGTTTTTTCTATTGGTAGCTCTGGATAACATTGCAAAAGCATTATCAAAAATTGGTTAAAAAGTAAAAAGATGATTTGCTATAGCTCTTAAAGGATTCTAAGTCTAACTTATAGTATAATCTATATTAAAAAATATTTTATTATAAAAATAAAATTTGACATTCATATATTTTTATTGTTATTATGGGTGTGTGAAAAGAAGAGGGTTATTTATGAAGATAAAAAAGGAACAGCCAATTTGTCCAAAATGCAAGAGCAAGAATATTCAAGCGAGAATAAAGACCGATGAACTATATTGTCGTAGATGCGGTTATGTTGGGAAAAAAGAGAAATTTTTTAAAGAAGATAAAAATAATTCCTTCCAAAAAAAACTTATTAAAAAAGAATAAGCCCGCTATTATCCTTGAACGAGATAAGCGGGCCCGAACGGGAGCCGAAGTCCTTGTTTTCCTTGAGCTCTTAATTTATTATAGCACATATAGGGGAGAAAACAAAAAAGAGGGCTTGGCTCCTGTTAGAAGTCAGGCCTTTTTTAATTAGGAGGCAAAGGAGAAAGTAAATGAAAATATCGCAACTTATTCGGGAGAAAGCTAAAAAAAATCCTAAAATTATTGTACTTCCGGAAGGTGAAGAGCCGCGTATGATTAAGGCGGCTGAAACTATTATTAATGAGGGGTTTGCCAGTTTAATACTTTTAGGAAGAGAAGAAAACATTAAATCTAAAGCCCGGGAATTGGGAATTGATTTATCAAATAAAATACAAATAATAAATCCCAAAGATTCTAAAAAACTGAAAGAATATGCTGAATCTTATTATCAACTTCGTAAAAATAAAGGAGTAAGCTCAGACGAAGCTTATCAATTATTGGAAAATCCTCTTTATTTCGGTGCATTAATGGTCTATCACGATGATGCAGATGGTTTGGTTGCTGGTTCTATTAATGCAACAGGAGATGTTTTTAGACCGGCTCTGCAGACTATAAAAACTGCCCCTGGTATAAATATTGTTTCCAGTTCTTTTGTT
>NMQN01000373.1 GCA_003575245.1 Candidatus Atribacteria bacterium 1244-E10-H5-B2
AGAAGGGCAGGGATATTCTTCAAAGGGAAGATTTGGGGCAAGAGCAGGGGATAAAAAATTAATCCCTTTGAATCTCAAATTCCCGGTTGAAGAAAGAAGGGGAAGAGAGAAGTTAAGGTCTTTACAGATATCATTATCCAGGATAATATTTAATCCCAAGCATTTATCCGGAAGAGGAGATTTTATAAGTTGGTTTAAAAAGATGTTTTTAATCCATATCCCGGGATGAAAAAATGCCGGTTGGTGCCCGCTCTGGATAATATATTGGTAGGCAGGGTTGATTTTTTCTCCAATATCAGGATCAAATTTTTTACTAAAAGATAAAGATTTCCCAACTACCTCTTTTCGACTCTTTTTCCTTACTTCCTTAAAAGGTTGGTTAAGAATTTTAAAGGAATACTGGCTAAAAATTTTCTTATTCTCTTCTAAGAGAGAACTAATCTTGTCCCCTGATGGAGAGAGGAAAATTTGTTTATTTTTTTGAGGAACTTTAAAAGACAATCTTTCCATTTACAAAAGTGCCTCTATATCCTTAATGCCGACTTCTTCCTTGGAAATAAAGGGTTCGGCAAACTCTGTGCCAATAAGATTTCCCCAGTAACGGTTAGAATTTAAGACCCATTCAAATAACTGATGTCCTTCAGGAGAAGGCCCAAATTGGGATTCATAACACCTGATAGATTCTATCTTCATCTCCATCACTTTGCTTATATCCATAACAAAAGAAGGCTTGAAATTTAACTTTAGATGAGAAGCGACATAATAGTATAATTTTTTTACATAAAAGGGTCTGCCCTTCATCTCTGTTTTGCTGAGTTTTCCGTAGAAACGAGCAGCATCACAAATCTTTGAGGTGGCAACATGGTCAGGATGAGCATCTATCCAGTAAGGGGCAAAAAGGATATCCGGCTGAATTTTTCTGATGATTTCAGCTAATTCCTGGCGGACCTCTATTTCATCCTGAAGATATCGATTGAGAAAATCAAGAGTAATCCTCTCTTCGATTCCTAATATTCTGCTTGATTTTACACTCTCTTTTTTTCTGGTCTCCGGATCCCCATGAGGAGTAGGCTCTCCATCGGTTAAATCCACGACAGTTACTTGATGTCCTGCTTCGGTAAATTTTAATATAGAACCACCCATTCCCAATTCCACATCATCGGGATGGGGGCCAACAGCTAATATATTAAGCATTTTTTCACCTCACTATCTATGATTTTTTGGTAATAAGCTAACCTTTTTATCGGGTTGTCCAGATAATTACCAAAAGTACGGTCTTTATCTTTATAAATCATACTAACCGGCAGCTCTTTTACAGTCAGATTGTTTTTATAAGCTTGAATCCAGAGTTGAAGAGGAAGACCATATCCCTTTTCGGTTAATTCTAATTTTTTTAAGCCTTCCACCCGATATACCTTGAAACCACAAAAAGAATCGGTTATTCCATAGCCGGTTATCTCATTAATTAGCCCGGTGATTTTACGATTAATTGTATATCGGTCTTTAGGTGGAGCATCAATCTGTTTTTGGAAAGAAAGATAACGAGAACCAGATATTATTTCAAATTTCCCTTTTTTTATCTCTTTAAAAAATTGAGGAATCAATTCCGGTTCATGCTGTTCATCACAATCTAAAGTCAGAAGATATCGGTAATTGTTATCCCGGGCAAAATTAATTCCGTCAATCAAAGATTTGCCGTATCCTTCGTTTTCTGAGTGGTTTATAATGATAAGATTTCCTTTGAGTTTAGCACAAGAAGCAATCTCCTCAACAATATCTCTGCTTTCATCAGTGGAGCCATCATTGATCACCAGCAGGTCTTCTGTTGAGTATTTTCTTACTTCTCTTAAAACATTAAAAATATGTTTTTGTTCATTATAGATAGGGATAAGAATAAGGCTTTCTGTTTTTGGCTGATTTTTTATCATCTTGTTCATATAAAATATTTTCCTCATTTAATTTATTGCATAGGAATTTCCTTTTTTCTGTAAGCCCTAATTCGTATATAGTGAATAGTGAATAGTCGTTAATTCAAAACTCAAAACTTTCACTCTCAATATTAAATTTTAAGTTCTATTTTTGCTTCTTTATCTTTTCATTTTTGCTATATAACGTGCGAGACAAGAAAGATGAAAATCAATATATAAAACAATGTATTTAAATTTTAAATTTTGAGCTATGGCTTTGCGTTTTGCGCTTTTCGTTTTTCGCTATAACTATACGCTAAGCGCTCTACGCTATACGCTAGATTTATTCACTAACGACTAATTATATCTCCCCCGCTACTGCCCGGGCAATAGAAAAGGAGTGATCATTTATTCTTTTAAGGATATTGATTAAATCCAAATGAAGCCCGCTGGTCTTTTGGGAAAGTTCTATCCCCACATTTAATCGGTTGATATGAGTCTTGCGTAAAGTTATTTCCA
>NMQN01000284.1 GCA_003575245.1 Candidatus Atribacteria bacterium 1244-E10-H5-B2
TTGAGGGGATACAAAAATGAAAACAAACTGGCTGTGGGACAGCCGTCTTTTTAGAAAGTGAGGTAAGAAAAATTTTAAAGGATGCGGGCAATCCTAAATTTGACATATTATTAAAATAAATTGAAAATTTAATGATTATTGAATATAATTTAGCTATACAATAAATAAAATATTAAAAACTAAAGGGAGATATAAATCATGAGTGGATTACTTACTAAGCATAAATCCCATATAGCAACATTAAAATTTGAGGTTCATATAATTGTTGAAAAAGATAAATATGGATATATTGCATATTGTCCCGGCTTAAAAGGCTTAGCAGTGGAAGGAGATACTGAGAAAGAAGTACTTTCTAACTTTTGCAAGGCATTTATATCTTATATGCAATCAATACTAAAGCATAAAGATCCTTTGCCCATTTGTTCTACTTTTAAAGTGAAAAGCACAGTAAAACCCATTATTGAAAATATTGAAGTTCCAATTTCAATTGATTCCAATTTCAATATATATGCATCTGTATGAGATATCCAAAAAATATATGGGAACAATTAAAAAATTTATCCAAAAGCAAGCTCATAAGATTTTTAGAAAAAGATGGTTGGGTGCTAGATACTGAATTCGATAAATATAGGACTTACCGAAAAGGGATAAAAAAAATTATTATTCACTACCACAAAACTAATTTTAAAAATCCTAATCTACTGAAGAAAATACTTGATGATATTGAATGGACCATTGAAGATTTAAAAAGATTAAAGATAATTAAATAAAAGTATCCAATATTTAATACTGACTATTCCCCTATCCTCTACTTAGAACCCTTCCTAAAATTATATATACCCGGGCCCCTTTTAAGAACACTAATAAAATTGTCAGTTTTTGTCAGGTTTAAGGAATATTATTTTTGCAGTTTTTGCAGCCTATAAAAAAAGATTTCAAGTTTACCTATAAGGGATTTAAACACATTCCGATTTTCCCAACGCTATAAAAAAGGCAAAAGTAGAAGCTAAATTATTAAGCATATATGAATTTAAGACTTTTCCTGGTAATTTAATTTCTGTTTAATACAAAAGTTTAAAAAATCTCTATTCTCATTAATAAAATCATTTAACCTTCTAAGCCTATATTCAAAGAAATATTCAGATTCCACCCACAGGGCCCTAGCTATTTTTTCTATAAATTTATCTTTTGGGGGCAATACTTTATTATTTGATATATCAGATAGAAATGATGTAGAGAGCCCGGTTTTTATAGAGATCTGTCCCAGGGATAAATTAAGCTTTTCCTTTAAATCCTTAAAAGCTATATGGAAACTTTTATCTGTATAGTTTTTATTTTTGTAAGTACCCATATGGAAAATTATAGAGTACTATTAAATTTTTTTCAGAACATAGTTGACATTTAGGTTAATAAATGCTATTGTCAGCACGGATGCTAGTATAAGTGCAAGCACGGTTGCTAAGGAGCTTTATTGAATAAATTAGAAAAAATATTAATAGAAAAAGAAATTAAACAGACCTGGCTAGCTAAAAAAATAAATAAAAGTCCAACAGTATTAAACAGGTGGGTAAAAGGAAAAAGAATACCCACTTACAAAAATATGTTAAAAATTTCAAAAGCATTAAATATTCCAGTTAATGAAATTTTTCCCAGTGATGATGTTAAAAAGTAGAGGATTTTTCAATTCTAAAATGCGTTTAGGGGAGTTTAAAGGGTATGGCTAAGGATATAAATACTATTAAAATTGCTTAAAATTGAAATTTGAGGTACAGGAATATTAGGGCAAAGGGTTGAGTTAGTGAAACAGAATATAATTTAGAAAAGAGATGAGAAATGGCTAAATATGTATATGAGGGTGATGATAAAATTAGCATAGATAGGAGTTGCCGGGCATGTAAGTTTAATTTTCCTGCAGGGCAAATAGATGTGATAGATAAAAAGACAAGTAAAAAGGGTTATAAGGATTCAAAAGAAAAAATATGTGCAGGACAAAATAGAGATTTGGAATATGGGCAGAGAATAAACCTTATCTGGTGGTAAAAGTAGAGGCATTATTGAAATTTGATTTTAATCTGTTGAGAAGAATAGGAAAGAATAAAAGGTTGGCGTTTATAGGTTATTAGATGTTTTAGGCCAGTAAAAGATATTCAGGATATTTTAGATTATGTATATGGCATTATCCTGGAAAAAGTTGAAATAAATCTTTTAAAAAGTGAGAAGGCATAATATAAAATGGAAAATATTATAAAGGGAATTATAGCTACCAGAGAAGTTACTATTGATAGTAAAAAATTAAATCCTGAAAGAAGCCAGAAAGTATATAACCATAGCCCGGACGGATTTAATTGGGGATATAGGGGTTCAGGTCCGGCACAACTTGCTCTTGCAATATTATTAAAGTTTACAGATAAAGATACAGCA
>NMQN01000250.1 GCA_003575245.1 Candidatus Atribacteria bacterium 1244-E10-H5-B2
GTATAAGAGTTTTTAACTCTTTTAGATCCGGCTATTTTTTTTAAAAAATAAAAGAAAGGAGCGTAAAAAATTATGGATCTTTTATATCGGTGGATCGATTCAGGTAAAGGTTGGAAAGCTACGACCTTTGAAAAGGAGATATCGACTATCTCCTCGTTTCATGAGATAGAAGAAGCGAAAAAGAAACTTGTAAATAGAGAAATGCTGCTTTGTGGCGTTCGACTTCTTAGGCTTTATGATGGTGTCAAATGAGAAAAGACTTCGAGGTAGAGGTTACCGGTTTGGGTATGAACCGGACTGGTTATCCCGGAGCCTTCACTCCGACAGTAAAGCGAATAATTGAGAATACTATTCAGGGCAGGATATTGCATTTATTTTCGGGTCAGTCTTTGCTCGGAGAAGAGAGGATCGATATCACTCATAAGAACGCTACTATTAAAAAAGACGTGAAGGAATTTCTAAGAACTGATAATAGGAATTGGGATTGGATTTTACTTGATCCTCCATATCAGTTAGGAGCGGACTTTGTAAAAGTATACAAGATAAAGCGTCCTATCGCTTGCGATACGACTTTGAGAAATTTAATCAAAGACTATTCTCAAAAGCATACTAAAAATATTCTATGGTTGGACTTATCCGCTCCTATGGTGGAGGGATTCAGGCGTCAAAAGCTATGGTTTTTATTACCCGGCGGTTTTCATAACGTCAGGGTCTTGAGTTGGTTACAAAAAATATGACAAAGAGAAGAAAAAAGGATAGAAAAGGATTTAGGAACGTTAGAGAAATGAGAAAAGTTTACGATAAGGGCGTGAAAATATACTCTCCACGTGGGGAGCTACTCTATACCGGAAAGCCGGGCTTTTCGATAGACTATGGAGAGCTTTTAAAACAGAAAAGACATAAATATAGACGTTATGAGGCATAAAAGACATACAATCGTAAAGGGTAGGGCAAAAGACCCCCCTTAAAACGCAAATTTGAAGGTCTTTTATTTCGAGTTTCTGTAAACGTTGTAAAATATAGCTAAATTTAGAGAGGTGATTTAAAAATGGCAAAATCGAGAGGTTTTCGACGTGCTGAGAGCTATCTGTCGAAAAATAAAGAAAAGCGAGAGGCTCAGTTGAGAAATTTAGTACAATATCGAAACAGATCGATTACTTTAGAGGATAAGTCGAAATTATTCCCTTTAAAAGAGTATCGAAAAGATATAATTTCTTTTATTGAAAATGAAATTTATCTCCCGGATAAAAGAAAGAAATTGATCCAGTTGGAGACGTGGGAGTTGGAGATCCTGAGGGATTGTTTTTATCAGGATCGACCGTCTCTAATTCTTCTGAGCTTAGGCAAAAAAAATGGTAAGTCAGTTTTTTCGAGCTTTTGTCTACTCTGGTATCTTTTTTGTGGAGAAGAATATAATGAGCTATATATTTGCAGTAATTCTCTGGATCAGTCGTCTTTTATTATTTTTAAGAACTGTAAAAGTATGATCTTAAAGAATCCGGAGTTAGAAAAGCGAGTAAAAATATATGCTGATCATATCGAGAATCGAGAGACAAAAACGATACTCCGTTGTCTCCCTGCGTCGTTTCGCAGTACGTCAGGACTAAAGCCGGGCGTTATCTGTCTCGACGAAATTAAAAATTTTGATACTTCGAGCTTAGAGTATTTCTTCGAGGAACTGCAATTAGCTCCCGGACTTGATTCTCCTCTGATTCTGATAACGTCGACAGTCGGTCGGCAGCAGCAGGGGATTCTATGGGATCTCTTCGAGCGAAGTAAACAGGGGAACGATAAAGATAATTTTTTCTTTATTAGGCAAGGAGCTTTAGCGAATCCGAGTAGTTTTGTAACAGGAGAGTATTTAATTTCTCAGCAAAGAAAGCCGACCATGAGAAAAAATACTTTTGATATGCTCCATAAAAATTTGTGGATTACAGAAGAGGAGAGCTATATAACTAATGAAGATTATTTACTTTGTTTAGATTATGGTCTGATAAAAAATCCCGGTGGTAACTTGCCGGTATATATCGGACTAGATGTCGGAACGAAAGACGACTTGACCGGTATCGTTACAATTGGCAAAGAGGGAGAGAGTCTTTTTCTGGTGGATTCTAAGACTTTTGATCCGAAAGTAACCGGAACTCTTATCTTTGACGAGGTTAAAAATTATATTTTAACTCTCTCTCGGAGTTATAATATTTTGAGTCTTGTCTATGATCCATATCAGGCTCTTTCACTCGCTCAGAGTTTAGAAAAAGAAGGAGTCAAGACTAAAGAAATGACTCAGTCTCAGGGGAATTGTATCTTATTTTCTCAGAATTTATACTCTCTGATAAAGAATCGTAAAATAAGATTCTATCCTGACGAAGAGATAAGGCAAAATTTATTAAACTGTCAGACTTTGACCTCTTCTCGAGGAGAAAGAATTACTAAAAAAAGAGCAGATCTAAAAATCGATTTAGCGGTGGCTCTCGCTTTCGCAAGTTTTGAGGCGGTATCGAATAAATTAAGTGGATCAGAGACGAGGGTCAGGTGGCTCGAAGATGACGACAGCGAAGGAGATTCTCGAGGCTGGCAAACTGTCGGGGGTAACAATGGCAGCAATTCATTGCCGGAACGTTATCATCAAATTTAATTCTTAAAAATACTTGACTTTTTCCTAATAATAACTTATAATAAATTATTATTAGAGTAAGGAGTAGAATTATGGTTAATGTAATACTAAAAAAACCAGACAGAAAGGTCGGCAATATCGATTATTATGGTGTAAGCTCGGTATCTGACATACTTAAAGTTGATCCCATCACAGTCAGAAGTTATATTAAGAAAGACTATGTCAGAGGAATAAAGATCGGGCATAATTGGTATATTAGCGGTGAAAACTTGGAATTTTTTATTATAAATGGTAAATTGAAAACGAGGAAAGATATGTCTTTTCAGGATTACAAGACCGCAGAGGCGAACTTCTTAACGAAGCTTGAAGCCAATATAAGAAAAGCAAAAAAACAAATCGAGAAATACCGGAAAGTAAGATCTCCTCTTATAACCGAAAATTTAATGAGGAGATATGAGGAACTCAAGCAGGCTTTAGAAGAATATAAAAAGAATAAAATGAGCCAAAAAGATTACGATACTTTTGTCTAAGTGTAGTTAGGGGAGCAAATATCCCATGTAAAGTTAAGGTCGCTCCCGCTGAAAAAGAGATTTTTTAACTCTTTCCTCTTGAGTAGGTTTCTTTTGACCTTAACGATCATTTCCTTAGCGAGACTTTTTAAGTTATCAGAATAATTAATTGTCGACGATTAATTTTTTGGAGATAAACGAGAAAGTCTTAATAAAAAAGTAGAGCGATGGGTTTCATGTTTGGCTCATCGCTCTACTCGAAATAAACGATCTTTCAAAAAAAAATATGCTTTAAGCAATTAGGCATCTGAAATATCAGAAAAGTATTCACTCACTTTTTGGAGAGTAATTAACGGCTGGAAATTGATAGAGCAATATATCAAAAAAAAGTAGGTGAATAATATGAGTATTACAATAGATAGATTAAGAGAAATTATCGGAGAAGTAGCCGGGAAAGAAATCTCAGATAGAGTTAAAACAGAAGTAAAGCCTTATCAAGACCGGGCTTTCGAGCTACTTAACCAAACTAAAAGCAATAAACTTTTAGAGGCTTTTGCTGCTGACGATAAACCGGTTAAAGGCAGGATCGGAGCGAAATATAAGCAGTTATTCGGTGGTGGAGAACAACTTAGCAATGGTGGGTTTAGCAGTCTCGACGACGTGCTTAATACAATTGCTAAAGGTTATGACAGTAGACTAAAAACGCTAATTGTTGGTGAAGGATCAGGAGCTGGATTTTTAGTCCCGGAAATTTACCGTCAGTTTTTATACGATTTGGCTCTCGAAGAGAGTATCGTCAAAAAGAGGGCTTTAGTCTATAAACTCAAAGTCGGAAACAGCATGAAAATTCCTGCCTATGCTGACACTAATAGAGCGACAGATGGAATCGCTGGCGTAATTGCTACTTACACACCGGAAATAGTAGACGCTAAACAAGACGAGCCAGTCTTTCGCATGATCTCAATGGCAGTTAATAAACTCAGTTGTTTTACGAAAACATCGTCAGAGCTTTTAGAAGATAGCGGGATTCCTTTATCGGAAACGGTTGCTTTCGTTCTGGCATCAGCTACCTCTTACGAGGAAGACTGGCAATATCTAAATGGTACTGGTGCGGGATCTCCCTTAGGGGTCTTAAATTCTCCTTGTCTTATAACTATTGCAGAGGAAGGCGGGCAATCACCCGGAGAAATTGCCTATCAAAATGTCTATAAAATCTTTGGGCAGTTTATGCCTTCGTCGTATAAGAAAGGAATTTGGCTTTGCTCTGTTAGTTTAATCCCAACGATGTTAGCTCTTTCGCAACCAATCGGAACTTCTGGCGAAAAAATCCGGATCATGAAGGAAGGCAAACCGGGAGAATTTTCATTGTTAGGTATGCCTCTAATTTTTACTGACAAAGTGCCGGCTCAGGATTCAGCCGGAGCATTAGGTTTATACGATTTTAGCAAATATGGAATTTTGCAAAAAGATGATTATCGACTTCAAAAATCGGAGCATGCAGAATTTAGGGCAGGGATCGTACAATGGAAATCTGAAATTAGACATGATGGACAACCGTTATTAAGTAGTACGCTGACCTTACGAGATTCGACAGAAGTATCTCCTTTTGTAATTTTAGGTGCAGTTACTTGATAATATAAAATAAAAAGACCCTCTCCCGAGCAAAGGAAAAAAGGTCTTTTTATAACGATACCGAAGGGGAATAATTCCCTCTCGTTTTTTTAATTATATATTATTTTGAGCAAAATTTCAAATAAAGGAGAAAATGTTTTATGAGTAAAATTTCAGAATTGAAAGAGATAGTTTTAGAATATATTGCCGAAAATGTAGATCTGAGTAACAAAAAAGAAGTTGCGAGATTCGACGAAGTGCTTAGACAATTAGGGCAATTAGAATTAAGTAGTACATGATGAGAGTTAAATTTCGGTGAGCGGACTTTTCCTTCATCCTCTTCACAGTCTGGCTCACCTTTGACCCCACTTTTCGGGATATTCGCTCACTTTATCCCGGAGAGTGGGGAATATCTAATTAGTTAAAATATACAATATGATCGTATTGTCTTATTAAAAAAAACAAAAAGGAGTAAAAAAATGAAAGAAGAAGAAAAAATGAAAGAAGAAGAAGAAATATCAGAAGAAAGAAAACGTCAATATAAATCAGAGAAGGAAGAGTTTTTAGAGTGGAGAGATTCCGTCTTGTTAATTGATAATGGAGAGATATTAAATTTATTGCTCTTTAAGATTAATGAGAATTTAGATTATCTATCCGAAAGTATAGAATACATAAAAACTAAATTATAAAAAAGCAATACGATCATATTGTTACAAAAAAAAGAAAGGAGTAAAAAGTAATGGAAAATAAAGACAGAGAATTTATTGAATTAATTGAATTAACAGAAAAAGTTAAAGAAATTATCTCAACTCCGTTAAGTGATCTTAAAGATCTAAGTTTTAGAGAATTGGAATTTAAGCGGACAGATGTAGAAAATCTAACTGGCAAATTAAGACGATACTCAAATATTCTCCGACACATAGGTAGATTTAGAGATGTTTGGGATAGTATTAATCGCAAAGATGATTACGAGAAGATCTTTAAAATATATTTCCATGAGACTTGTGGAGATAGAGACGATATACCATTTTAATAATAAGAAAAGGAGCTGAGCAATGGAAAAAAATAAAAAGAGTGATAACGAATTTACCGAATCTAATGAGCAAGTAAAGGCTCTAAAGATGGTTTTTTTTAAAAGTGAAATGAGTCAGATTTTCGATAATGCAAATAAAAATTTATTAGACTTAATCAAAGAAGGAGAAAAAGATAAACCGTCAAGTGATATAAGAGATAGTATAATTTATCATTACGAAAACGCTTGCCAGAGGTTTGAAATGGAAAAATCCGGCTCGAACGAGGCTTCATTTTGGGAAGGTATGAAGAACGGGTTTGCTGGCTTGCTTTGGTTAAATTATCAGATAGATTATAAATATTATATTCCCGGAAAAGCGAATATTCCAACGCATAAATTAAAGGAAAAAAATATACAAGAAAAAAGGAGCTAAAAATTGGAGCAAGGAAAGAAGGAATTTCTCGAGGTCTTATTTAAGGGAATAGAGGGCTATATCGATATCCGGACTTTTAAGGTCGGAGCGACCGGTAAGTTTGAGAAAGTCGACTATTTTTTTCATAGGATAAAAGATATTGACGAGCTAATCAGACTATTAAACAAAAAGCATTTTGAGAATCTAAATATACACTTTGGAGTTGCTCCCCGATATCGAGATTCAGGAACGGAGAAAGACGTTAAAATTCTTCGCTGCTTTTGGTGTGATCTGGACTGTAAAAGAAAAAATAAACCCGAGCTACCGACAAAAGAAGAGGCTCTAAAAACGATAAAAAAGTTTAAATTAGCTCCCTCTATTATAGTCGATTCAGGACAGGGCTATCATCTATATTGGTTACTGTCGAAGTTAATCAATATCAAAAATGAAAATAATGTACTAAAACTAAGGGGAGTTTTAGCCGGATTATCAAAGAGTTTAGGGGGAGATATTGCCGGTAAGGATCTTTCTCGTTGCCTAAGAATCCCCGACACTTTGAATTTTAAGCTCGAGAATCCCGAAGGACTGCCGGTCAAAATAATTAAATTTGAGTCTGCTCTTACTTATGATATTAAAAGATTTGAGCAATTCTATATTGAGCAAAAAGAGACAGTTTCGGGAGAAGTGGACTTAGATAAAACAAAGATCAAGAACTGGATTCAGGCTCCGGAGAGTCTCGAATTACCGGAGCATTTTAATAGACTCTTAAATGTGAGTAGAAATTTACGAGAGACCTTTGAAGGAGAGAGATCAGACTTAACCGACCAGTCGAGGAGTGGCTATTCTATGGCTTTGGCAAGTATTTTAACGAGTTATAATCTCTTTACTGACGAGGAGATCATCAAGATAATGATCGCTCAACCTCGAGGCAAGTTGAGAGAAAATACTCCGGAGTATCTGATCTATACTCTCAAAAAAGCAAAGGGGAGCGATACCTCGACCGGAGTAGAAGAATTGCTCGAGGATATAGCTCTACCGAAAGAGATAAAGTTAGGAGAAGTCGATCAAAAAAGACTAAATAATCTATTAGAAAAAGCTATCCCGGACAGAGGTTTTTTAAAAGACTATATCGATATCTTTTCAGAGATAACCGATACTCCTAAAAGCTTTCTTTTTTGGGGAGCAATGACGACTCTATCGACAGTCTTAGGAAAAAATTGTTATGTCAATTGGGAAACGAGAAGGCTCTATCCTAATATTTGGAGCGTTTTTCTCGCTCCCTCAGGATTCAGAAAAGGAACTGCAATCGATATCCCGGTAAAATTGCTATGGGAGATAGACAAAGATCTATTGCTGCCATCTATCGGGAGTGAAGAAGGTTTAACGAAGGCTCTATCAATAGGCAAGTCAGGCGGTCGAGAGACCGGTTTTATTCGCTGGCAGGAGTTTGCAAAGATCCTAAAGAGTTGGAATACTCGAGGCTCTTGGGTTGCCTCTCAGGAGTTTTTTATAAATTTATGGGATTCAAAACCTTTTAAGAAAAAGCTGAGTCAAGAGGAGTTTATCGTTGGAGAGACAGCAGTCAGTTTTTTAGGTGCATGTATACCGGCAAGTTTTTCTAAATATTTTTCTATTGAGGATTTAGAACTCGGATTTTTCGGTAGAGTATATTTAATCACTTGCATAGAGAAAGAGAAAT
>NMQN01000374.1 GCA_003575245.1 Candidatus Atribacteria bacterium 1244-E10-H5-B2
AGCAAACAAATGGACGTATTGAAGTTAAAGTATATCCAAGTGCTCAGTTAGGCCCGACAACGGAAAGTCTGCAAGCGTTGCAAATGGGGGCTTTAGAGATGACAAGAGTTCCCTCAGCTCATATAGCTGTACTTGGTGTTAAGAAAATGAACGTATACTCCCTACCATATCTCTATAGAAATATGGAGCACGCAAAGAAAGTCCTTCTTGATGGACCTATGGGTAAGGAATTCCTAGACGATATAACAAATTCAAATGTCAAGTTAGTAGGAGTAGGAATCTATATTGTAAGTCCCCGTCATTTCTTCTTTACAAATAAGAAGGTCACAAAACTTAGTGACTTGAAAGGTCTAAAAATAAGAGCTCAAACTGGGGAAATGTACACACAAATGATAGAAGCTTTTGGTGCATCTTCGACGCCTATAGCATTTAGCGAATTATATAGTGCTTTACAGACAGGCGTTGTCGAGGGGGCAGAAAATCCTGTTAAGGGTTATTATAATAAAAGTTTCTATGAAGTATGTAAATACCTTACTCTCGACGCACACCAGATTGACCCTTGTGCTATAGTATTCTCGGAAATATTATGGAAAAAGCTGAATACTGAAGATCAACAACTAATCATAGCTGCCCTCAAAGAAAGTGCAGAATATTGTTATAACGAAATAGTAAAATCAGAAGAGATATATCTGGAAGATTTAAAGAAAAAGGGAGTAATAATATCAGAAGTTGAAGACAAACAGGCATGGGAAGATGTTGTAGAACCCTTATATGAGAAGTTTGCGGCTGGATTTGAAGATACTATTGAAAAGATAAAGGGTGTAAAATAATTTAATACAAATTTATTGACAAAGCTGGCTAATATAATTTAACTGGCTTTGTCAATAAATAGAGATAAAAATGCCAGTATCTTGGGAGAAAAAGAACAATGTATACCAATAAAAGCTTCAGGACAAAAATTTACAATAGTGTTAATAATTTATGCAGAATTTTTATGATAATTCAGGTTTTAGTAGTATGCTATGTAGTTTTCGGACGTTTTGTGCTACATAAAACACCCTGCTGGGGAGAAGAAGTGTCCCTGTTAGCTATGATATGGTTTTATTTGCGCTTTTTATGTTCATAGAAGGTACTAAACTTATGTTATTAACAGTTAAGACCATTTTGCCTGGAACAGGAATTTCATCTGCCTGGCGGTATTTATCACTTCCCGTAGCAGGAATGTGTTTGATATTGGTACTTATATATAAGGTAAGAGATATAGTATGATTTCATCAGATCATGTTGCAATAGTGTTGCTTATTGGAACTTTTTTTGGACTAATAATATTAGGATTTCAGATTGCTTTTGCAATCGGAATTTCAACAATAATTACAACATTATATCTTGGTATTCCTCTACAAAGTGTTTTTCTGATGATGGTTAAAGGTATTAATATATTTGCTTTAATGGCTGTGCCTTTTTTTATACTAGCAGGACAGATCATGGGGGCCGGAGGTATATCAAAACGTCTTATCCAACTGGCGCAAGCTCTAGTCGGCTGGCTCAGGGGCAGTCTTGCTATGGTCAATGTAGTTGCAAGTATGTTCTTTGGCGGTATCTCTGGTTCTGCTGCTGCAGATACATCTTCGCTTGGGGTCATACTGATTCCTATGATGAAAGATGAAGGCTATGACGGTGAATTTGCAACAACTGTCACGATGGCCAGCTCAATACAAGGGATACTAATACCCCCCAGCCATAATATGGTCATTTATGCTGTAGCTGCTGGTGGCGTATCAATAGGAAGGCTTTTTCTTGCAGGTATGATACCAGGCATCCTACTGGGTGTTGCATTGATGATTTACTGCTATTTTGTATCAGTAAAACGTGATTATCCAAAAGGTAAAAGATTTAATCTTATTGTTGCTCTAAAAGCTATATGGAAATCAGCTTTAGGACTTGGGACAGTTTTAATTGTAGTAGTTGGTGTTGTTTCTGGTATTTTCACTCCTACTGAATCTGCGGCAATTGCAGTTATATATGCTTTTATCGTCACCTTTTTCATATATAGGGAAATACCTCTATCTGCAATGGGTGACATACTATCAAGAAGTATAAAAACGCTATCTGTAGTTATGATACTGGCGGCTACGGCTACAGCGTTTGGCTGGCTAGTTGCCTACTTACAGATTTCTAACTTTATAGTAAATACTTTGTTGGGTATATCAGAGAGCAAGATAGTGATAATGATGATTATAAATATAGTTTTGCTTATGTTGGGTTGTATAGTAAATATGGTATCAATCATACTAATCCTTACTCCAATCTTGCTACCTGTTGTCACATCACTGGGGATTAGCCCCGAACATTTTGGTGTTATTATGATTCTAAATCTGGGAATTGGATTGCTTACGCCTCCTGTAGGCACAGTTTTATTTATCGGGAGTGCTATATCTAAGATAAAAATAGAAGTACTCTCTCGTGCAATGTTACCGTTTTATATTGTAATGGTAATTGTGTTGATTCTTATAACATATGTTCCTCAAGTAACAATGTTTTTTCCCAATTATTTCATGCCCCTATTTTCTGGCTAGTGTACTTATTAAAATTTATAATTGTTTTATAACTGACACAGTTTAAGAGTCTCGTAGGATTGGTAATTATTCTTTATTAGAGGAGGGAATAGTATGAATATTTTATATCTACACACACATGATTCCGGAAGGTATATACAGCCCTATGGTTATCAGATCCCTATGCCAAATCTAATGAATCTTGCACAAGGAGGTACACTATTTAGACATGCCTATTGTACAGCACCAATCTGTTCTCCCAGTAGAGCAGGGTTACTTACCGGTACATCTCCTCACTCGTGCGGTATGTTGGGATTAGCTCATAGAGGTTTTCAACTCAATGATTATGGCAAGCACTTAGTCCAGTATTTGAATAACAATGGCTACGAAACTGTTTTATCGGGCATACAACATGTAGCACCAGATTCAGATATGATTGGTTATAAAAGGATACTGGATGATCAAAATTATCATATGAGAAATATGGGTAAAAGCACAACATTTAATTCAAGGGAATTTGATATATCTCATGCTCATGAAGTAGCAGAATATTTAAAAAAGAAGAGAGATAAACCATTCTTCTTATCTTTCGGGATGTTTAATACACATAGAATATTTCCTAAAAAGAATGAAGATATAAATGCAAATTATGTTATACCTCCATTCTTCAATTATGATGTGAAAAAAACAAGAGAAGATATAGCAGGATACATTATGTCTGCAAAGGTGGTTGATGAATGTATTGGGATCGTTTTAAATGCATTGAATAAATCCGGAATAGGAGAAGATACTCTGGTAATATTTACAACGGATCACGGTATTCCCTATCCAAACGCAAAATGTCACCTTTATGATACTGGGATTGGGGTCTCACTTATTATTAAATATCCGGGAAATAAAAGAAAAGGGAAGGCACTAGATTCTTTAATATCTCATATTGATATTTTTCCAACAATTTGTGACTTACTGGGTTTTGAAAAACCTGATTGGCTGGAAGGCAAGTCGCTCATACCAATTTTACAAGGAACCAAAGAAGAAGTTAACGATGACATTTTTTCAGAAGTTACATTCCATTCGGCATATGAGCCAATGCGCTGCGTAAGAACTAAAAGATATAAATTAATAAGGTTTTTTGATTATCATAATCAGTTTGTCCCAGCAAACTGGGATACTAGCTTAAGCAAAGACTTTTTATTAGAGAATGGCTATTTAGATAATATAAGAGAAAGGGAGATGCTATTTGACCTCTATCTTGATCCCGTGGAACGTATGAATATTGTAAATGACCCTCGTTACAAGAAAATATACAAAGAGATATCTAAGTGCTTGGAAAATTGGATGAAGTGTACTGATGACCCTCTATTAAAAGGAAAGGTCGAAAAACCAGAAGGGGCAATAGTCAATAAACTAAGTTGTCTAAGTGGAAATGAAGATAATTTTGAATAGGATATAAATAAAAAACTTTAATATTATAATAATATCATTATCTTACAAAAACTAAGATTTTAATATAATATTTAGAAAGGTGGAGTGAACATTGTGGAATACATATATAAAAATATAGAGAAGCGGGAAGGTTACAACACAATAGTAAGCCCCGAAAATAGTGAACTGGAGCTTATAGAATTAGGTATACTGTATTTTCCCAAAGCTGGAATGGTAATGACTAAGGATACGGGAGAAAAAGAGTTGGGCATAAATATTTTAGGTGGCAGGTGCAGCATTAAGATTTATTCTGAAGATTTGGGAAATACTGAGTATAATGATGTGGGACAAAGACTTAATCCTTTTGATGGGCTTCCATATATGGTGTATATTCCTACTAAAACAAAGTTTATTATAACCTCTATCAGCAAAAACTTTGAAGCTGCCATGTATTATGTTTCAACTGCATACCATGGAAAGCCCAAAATGGTATCCCCTAATGAAGTAGAGTGTGACAAGCCCGGGTGCTTGAACTGGACCAGGGAAGTGCGTTTAGGATTCGGCCAAAACATCGAAGCTGGAAGCTTGATTCTGGGTGAAACTTTAAGCTATTCAGGTAATTGGTCAAGTTATCCTCCTCATAAACATGATGAATTTAAGCTTCCCAAAGAAGCACCCTACGAAGAAGTTTATTACTTTAGGTTTAAACCACAGCAGGGATTCTGTTTTATACGATTATATACTAGCAAAGACGATAAGCAGCCCTTCGATAAAGCTTATGCAGTAGAAGATAGAGACGCTATCGCAATACCAAGAGGATATCATCCAATATCTACTGCCCCTGGATACCAGATGGTTTATTTATTTGCGCTCGCAGCGAAAAAGGGTAGAGTATATGGAGCATGGAGCGACGACCCTATCCATGCCTGGGTAAAGGATTGTGAAAGTATAATAAAGACAGCAAAATAATTTATTTATTAAAAGGGCTTCTGGGGGGAAGGTGTTATTAAGCATTTATTTAAAAGAGATATTATAGGAAACAATTCACAAAATATGAGAGGTTATTTTATAAAATTTTCACAAAGTTCAGCAGTCTATATTAATTATTCATTAGAATATGCTATTCAAGATCTACATAATCTTGGTTATGATGGAATAGAGATATGGGGTGGAAGACCCCATATATATAAACAAGATCTTGACAAACATATAAATGAGATAATTAACCTGTTAAACAGGTTAAACATGAAAGTGTGTAATTTTATACCTGCGCAGTATAGATATCCCTCGATTTTATGTTCATCAAATGAGGTTGTACGAAAAGAAAGTGTCAATTATATAAAAGAAGCTATAGATAATGCAATCAAAGTAGGGTCTCCGTCTGTGAGCCTTTGCCCAGGTATGGTTTTATTTGATAAAGATCTTAAGTTTGGGTGGAACCAGCTTATTAAAAGCTTTAAAGAAGTTGGGGAATATACTGAGGATAAAAATCTGGTCCTACTTATTGAGCCTGGTCATAAATATGAAACTAATTTAATTTTAACAATAGAACAATGTTTGAGTATGATCAAAGTATTAAAGTCAGAAAATTTTGGAATATTACTTGATACAGGACATGCCAATATTAACGGTGAGAACCTGTATGAAGCTATATTAAAATGCAAAGGAATTCCGTTACACATTCACCTCGATGATAATAAAGGAGACTTTGATACACATATGGTACCCGGAACAGGAAATATTGAATTTAAACCTATGTTTAAAGCACTAGAGAAAATAGAATACTGTGGATTTATTACAATAGAGCTTGGCGGAAATTATATTCTTGGTCCTACATCTGCATGTAGAAAATCTCTTCAGTTTGTCAAAGGCCTAATATAATTTGAATTCTGGTGGAAACTGCTAAATAACGGCGACAGAAAAGGTATTTTATTATGATTAACTCATTAAATATAATGATTAAACCTTCTTCTAGTAATTGCAATATGCGATGTGAGTATTGTTTTTATCATTCTATTTCAGAAAAAAGATTACATAAATCCTGGGGGTTTATGAATTTCGAATTATTGGAAACAATTGTTCGAAAAGCTTTAAATGAAGTAGAAGATGCCTGTACTTTTGCTTTTCAGGGAGGAGAACCTACTCTCGCAGGTCTAGATTTTTACAAAAAATTGGTGAAATGTGAACAAAAATATAATCAAAAAAATATCGAAATTAATAATGCCATCCAGACAAATGGATTAACCATAGATGAAGAATGGGCTCATTTTCTTGCGCAAAATCATTTTCTTGTCGGTATTTCCTTAGATGGTCCAAAAAAAATTCATGATCTGTATAGAATAGATAATCAGGGCAAAGGTACCTTTCAAAGAATTATAAAAGCGATTAATTTATTTGATCAATATCATGTTAAATATAATATATTAACTGTAGTCACTGCCCAAGTAGCTCGTGATATTCATAAGATCTATAATTTTTTCAAGGATAAAAATTTTAAATACTTACAATTTATACCCTGCTTAGACCCCTTACAGGAAGAGCCGGGAGTATACCGTTTCTCTTTAACTCCGGAAAAATATAGTTATTTTTTAAAAACACTTTTTGATCTATGGTATGAAGATGTAATGAGTGATCACTTAGTTAATATTCGTTATTTTGATAACCTTCTTCAATTATTAATGGGCTACCCTCCAGAAGCTTGTGGAACGTTAGGAAAATGTAACTGCCAATTTATTATTGAGGCAAATGGAGGGGTTTATCCTTGCGATTTTTATGTAGTGGATAAATGGTATTTAGGTAATATTAAAGAAAAGAGTTTTCTTGAACTTTTAACATCACCAAACAGCTACCAATTTGTTGAAATGTCGCAAAATTTTGACTCTAAATGTAATAATTGCCCTTGGTTTTTCGTCTGTCGGGGGGGTTGTCGGCGTTGGTGCGAACCTTTTAATGATGGAAAACCAAGCATAAATATTTTATGTTCCGCCTACCAAGACTTTTTTCAATATACATTAGAGCAATTTAGGAATATTGTCGAGAAAATAAGGAGGGGAGATTTCAATAATTGAATTGTAAAAAAAGTAAAAAAAAGAAAAAGCTTAGATATCATAAACGAATTTTTGAAAGGCATGAGCTAAACATATGAAGAAACTATTTAAATCTCCATGGCTTGAATTAAGTATAATGTCGGTCATAGTTATTCTGTCATATATAGCGCTGATGTTAATATCAAAAGGAATAGAAACACCTCCTGGAGGTATGACTGCAAGCAGTATATCTGGATTACTTTTTGGTTTCTTCTTACTGAGTTTTGTGATTGCTCTAATCGCCGTTGTTGCCGGGATTGGAGGCGGGGTAATATTCAGTCCTATTATGCTAGCTTTCACACCTATTGATAGTTTAATAGTCAGGGCAACTGGTCTTATAGTGGCCATGTTTAGTGGACTGATATCGACCGGGCCGTTTATGAAGAGTGGATTGGGTAACTTCAAACTTTCCTTATATTGTTGTTGTGGTTATGGAGTAGGTGCTTTTATAGGTGCTCAAGGTGCAATTTGGGCGTCTAAGCAATTAGGGATAACTGGTGAAGGGGTCATCAGAATAATACTCGGGATTATTGTCCTTTTACTTGCTTTCTACTTTCTTTGGGGAGGCAAGAAAATAGAGTGGCCTAGAGTAAAGCAGGTAGACCGCTTTACCCAATGGTTAAGAATTACTCAGACTTATTATGAAGAATCTCTAGGGAAAGTTGTTGATTATCGGCCAACCAGAGCCGTTTTTGGACTTATGGCTATGTGTGGTGTTGGTATGATTTCTGGCTTTTTTGGTATGGGAGCAGGATGGGCAATAGTCCCAACAATGAACCTTATAATGGCGATCCCGCTTAAAGTAGCAGCGGCTTGTAGTGGGATCTTAATTGGCATGGGAGATTGCATAGCAGTATGGCCTTATTTATTAGTTGGGGCAATAATTCCGTTATTCGCCGCCCCTTGGTTAGTCGGACAGGTTATAGGAGGACTAATAGGAGCCCAGATATTAATTAGAGTCAAAGCTAAATCTGTAAGGTTCATATTAATTGGTATAATGTCTTTTTCAAGTTTTGGGTTGATAGCCAGGGGATTAAAAACCCTAGGATACATACCGGCTATTCCTGGGGCAGTCTACATAGCGGTGTTTCTCATTATTATGGTAGGAGTAGTTCTTGCCCTAATGGGTAAATTCCCCAAACTTAGAGGTGGAGGGAATACCTATGGAAAGACCTAAAATTTCTCGTGCACAAATTATTTATGGAGAGATTATTTATTGGTTTTCTATCATAGCAACGATAATCTGCACGATAGGATCGGTAATAGTTATATCTTTTCCAAATAACAATGTTATGAATCCACACTATCTTTTTTCTGCTATTTGGAGGGGCGAGGACGCTGAAGCTGTATGGCAGGTAGTAGGGGGAGGATTTCCAGGAGGACATTTCTGGTTGCACAATTTGACCACCGGTGATGGATTTACCCAGCTTGGATTGGTGATAGGTTGTGCTTGTGCTTTTCTGGCATTAGTAGGAGCAGCTATAGCATATATCCAGGAGAAACCTAAAGCTTATGGATGGGCATTGCTCTCATTATGGGTTGCTTCATTAGTTATATTGTCTATGCTGGGCATGTATCAGGTTTAAAATAATCTTAATATTAAATATATAATTAGCTATCCAGAAAAGGTTGGTAGATCCTGAACTAAAAAAAGCGTTTTGTCAGATAAAGAGGCTGATTAGAAAGGAAAGGGGGAAAAGAAGGAGCAAAGCGATCTGTTTATTTTGGGAACTCGGAGACCTGGGTAATTTTTTTTGTCCTTTTTCTCATTTAACACAAAGGGCGTTCTGTTAAATATCAATAACCTTTAAATATAAGGGTTTTGGTGGGCTCAAAAGAGAATAATCTCTAATTCTTGATATTTTACTTTACTTACGATACAATACATTCAAAAAGTAAAATATGAGCGGGTATTGAAAATCAAAAAGTAAAAATCAATAAAAGCGTTAAAAAACAAGGATTGCAGAGCTTTTTTAGGGACTTTTCGGGGTCTTTTAAAAAAAGAGTTAAATACGATGTGTTAAATACCCAAAGGAGTGTTAGAGATGAGGATCGTCGAACCGATCCGGGACCTGAACCGGATACAAAGAATCAAGGGAAACTTGAAGAGGAAGAAGAATCCCCGGGATCTCCTCTTATTTACTGCCGGGATTAATCTGGGCTTGAGAATCTCGGACTTGCTGAGATTAAAGGTCGAAGACGTCAAGGATCGCAAAGGGGATATCCGGGACTTTATCTATATCACCGAGCAGAAGACCAAAAAGCA
The DNA here is from genome assembly GCA_003575245.1 of Candidatus Atribacteria bacterium 1244-E10-H5-B2. The sequence goes on from NMQN01000374.1 coordinate 9,333, forward strand.
GAGGAAGATCGCTTTGAACGAGGGGGTCAGAGAGGCCTTGCAGATTTATTTTGATAAGAGCGGGGTCTATGACCTGGACCAGTATCTATTTTTAAATGAGAAATCCAGAGAGAACAAACCCTTAACCCGGGTGAGGGCCTGGCAGTTAATCAATGAATGGTGCCGGGAAGTAGGGATTAAGGAGAGGATGGGGACCCACACCTTGAGAAAGACCTTAGGCTATCAGATGAGAAAAAAGGGGATTGCTATCGAGATAATTCAGGCTATCCTAGGCCATTCTAGTGCTAAGGTTACCTCTCGCTATATCGGAATATCTGATGATGAGCTGGAGGAGGTCTCTAAGGGTTTTATTCTGTAAAATTTGTTTGGTTTTAATTTAATTATGAAAAAGAGGTGAAAAATTATGAAAAAGATTTTCTATTTAATTTTAATCTTCGTAATTGTTAATTTTTGTGTCTTCTCAATTTCTTTAGCCGATGGTGGTTTATTTACCCCCCTAGAAAGAGATATATATGAACCAAATCAATTGGCTATGATTGTATTTGATGATATGGTGGAAAAGATAATTTTTCAGGTAGACTATGAAGGAGATGCAGAGGATTTTGCCTGGGTTATACCGGTGCCCGGTTATCCCAAATTATTCCCAGTTGAAGATGAGATATTCTATGAATTACATGAATTGACTAAACCTGTCCCTCCTTGGGGTTTTGGTTGTGGGTGGGGAATGCTGCCTACTGCTCCAGGAGATGAGGGAGTACATATCTGGGAAGAGAACCAGGTAGGAATTTATCATACTACTACCTTATCGGCATCTGATCCCAATAGTTTGGTAGAATGGTTGAATGATAATGGTTATGCCTTCCCCATAGAAGGCCAAGAGATATTGGATTATTATGTGCAAAAACAGTGGTTTTTTGTAGCTATGAAAATTCAATCTGATGAAATGGTGAATAATTCCGAGTATTATACCGGCGCTATTCAACCCATAGGGATAATGTTCTTTTCCGATGAAATGATTTATCCTTTAAAAATTAGTGCTTTAAGTGCGCCTTTATGGGGTACTGAAGTATTGATCTATACTTTTTCAGATGATAGAGTTGCCTTTCCTGGAGCAAAAGAAGAATATAATAAAATTGTCACTCCGGATGAATTGAAGGAATATCCCATCTTACGGGGTCTAATAGATGAGACTTTTGTGTTAACAAAGCTTAGAAAGACTTTCACTGGCGAGGAAATGGAAGATGATTTAGTATTAGTTCCAGTCCCTAAATATGTAGCTTTGGGAAATATCATAGATTTAAATTCCCCTGTAGGGCAGTTCATTTTAATAATGGGAATTTTTGTCTTCTTATTAAAGATAAAAAATAGAGTATTAAAATCTTAACCCTGTCAAGAGATAGTCCTTTGACAGATATTAACAGATAGGAAATTCAGAATGGTTTAAGGAGAGATATTAAGGCATGCTTTTTAAAGATAGACTTTATTGAGTAACAGTAATATTGAGATAAGGAGTTAAAACGCTTTGAAAAAAGGATTTATTGATTAATACTAAATTATGGAGTAAAGATATTATATTTTGTTTTTAGGGGGCTGACAAGATAAATATTCCAAGTCAGGAAGAATTTATAAAGGGAATAAAAGAATTTGAAAAACGAGAGTTGAGAGATGCTATATATAAGGTATCTTCGTTATTTATCTCCTATTTTTGGGGAGAGCCTTATAATGTGGCCATTGGAGTAGGAGCGTTGCTGTTAACTTGGAACCGAGCGTTTTATAGATTTGGGAGTTTCGATTTTGATAAATTAGAAAATTGCATAGCCACTAATTTTGAAAAATTGAATAGTTTCAGAAACAGATATATAACTAGTCTGTCAAAGTCTGATGATAAAGATATAAGCTGTCTATTCAAAGAATTTCTAGAAGCTCTTCAGATTGATTCAGGAAAATATTCAGGAAGAAAAAGTCCAGTAGGGGTATCTAAAGCCTTACATCTTTTGGCCCCCAGTTTCTTTCCTATTTGGGATAATAGGATAGCAAGAGCTTACGGATATAATTATTATAAGAACCCCGAAGAGAAATATGTTTTATTTTGCAGAACCGTGAGAACTGTTACTAATGGAGTTAAAGACTATATTAATTACTCCGATAAAACGATTATTAAGTTACTTGATGAATATAATTACTCAAAATATACAGGGGGCTGGATTTAGGAATATCTGTTTTTAAGCAACATTGCTTAAGAGGTAATTTACAATGGAAGATAGTTATTTCAGCAAGCGGGCCTCTAAAATTTAGTGATGCAAGCGCTTCTGAGCAAGATTTTAGGGTATCTTAAAAAATTTTAAAAAAGAGGTGAAGAATCTTTGGTGAGAAAGACGGTAATAAAAGGGACAGTTATTATATTAGTTATTAGTTTAGCTTTCATCTTTTCTCCTAACGCTCTTGCTGAAACAGAGGTTTATTTTTCTCTTTATGATGACCCAGAAGCAGTAATTATTAAGAACATAGATGGAGCAGAAGAATTTATAAATATTGCTATGTATACCTTTACCGATGTAGAGATAGCCCAGGCAATCCTTGAGGCCAGAGATAGGGGAATAGATATTAAAATATTATTAGACCGTTCGCAGGTTAAAGCTAAATATAGCAGGTCCCGCTATTTTGTCAAGAACGGCATAGAGGTAAGAATAAGCTCAAACAATTATATCATGCACAATAAGTTTGCAGTAATAGACAACGAGATAGTAATTACCGGATCCTATAACTGGACTGCCTCTGCGGGGGAAAGAAATGACGAAAATTTATTAGTAATAGATGACAACTATATTGTGGAAAGATATCAAGATCAGTTTAATAATCTATGGGATAATAAATATAGCCTGGAAAGATACCAGGAATTAATTAATGAGACCAGTATAAGTTCTTTTCCAGCTCCGGAGACTACTGAGGAAGTCCCTGCACCATCAGGCAATAAGATTATAAATATCAATACTGCCTCCTTAGAAGAATTGGATCAGCTTTGGGGAGTAGGCAAGAAAACTGCGCAAAATATAATTGACTACCGGGAAGGCCACGGGGGATTTAAAGCACCGGAAGATATTAAGCTGGTAGATGGTATAGACGATAAAAAATGGAATAAATGGGAAGAAGAAGGTTGGATTATAAAGATAAAATAAAAATAAAGTAATGGGATATGAAGAAACAAATATTTGAAATTCTGGAAGCTAAATCAACTATCGGAAAGATATTCAATATACTCCTAATGGTCTTAATTTCACTTAACGTAATCGCTGTCATTTTAGAGACCGTAGAAAGTATTTGTTTTAAATATAGTGTTTTGTTTGGGCGGTTTGAGATATTTTCGGTAACAGTTTTTAGCATTGAGTATCTACTTAGGCTATGGACCTGCGTTTATCATAAAAAACATCAAAATCCTATCACAGGAAGAATAAAATTTATTTTAGGACCACTGGCTCTCATAGATTTATTTGCCATTTTGCCTTTCTATTTACCGATGATTATCCCTTTAGATTTAAGATTTATAAGGATAATACGTATATTCCGCATCTTTCGCTTATTTAAGATGGGCAGGTATTCCACTTCTCTAAAAACACTTAATAATGTACTGATAGAAAAAAAAGAGCAGTTACTCCTGGTCATCTTCGTAATATTGATATTATTAATTATTGTCTCGAGTGTGATGTATCTTGTAGAAAAAGAAGCTCAACCTGAGGTCTTTTCCAGCATTCCTGCGACGATGTGGTGGGCGGTGATAACTCTGACTACTGTTGGTTATGGAGACATTTATCCCATTACCCCATTAGGAAAATTTTTAGGAGCGATAATAGCATTTTTAGGAATTGGGATGTTTGCTATTCCGGCCGGGATACTTAGCTCGGGCCTAGTTGAAGCAATTCAAGGAAAAAATAGAATTTCCTCAAAGGCTAAAAGACTGTCCAAGAATGAAATAGAGGAATTATTGAAGGATAAACAGAATATTAAAGAATTAAAAGAAGCACTTAAAATCAAAATTAAAGAACTAGAGTCCTTAGAAAAAGAATAAAACATTTTTTGGAGATCTAGCGCTTAACCTGTTAGAGTGGTGGTACTGGAATAAAGAAAATTTACTTAGAAGATAAAAAGAAATAAAGATCTTATCACCAAATAATTTTTTTGGGAGTTATGCCATTATTTTAGCTTTGAAACAAAAAAGCGGGCCCTGGGGGCAACTAGCTTACATCTAGTTTATACTACCCTTCCGGTAGTATACCGATTCAGGACTTACCCGCTTTTCATATTATGCTTGACATGTTATTTTTTATGGGGTAAACTGTATAAAAATAAATTTATGTTCATAATTGTAGGTGAGACAAAAGATGCAAACTTCAGACGTTTTAAAAAAAATAGATATTCCCAGACATAAACTGTATTACCTAGAACAAAAAGGCTACATTAAGCCTAAAAAAATAACCAGAGGTGATCTGGAAATGAGAGAATATACAGATGAAGATTTTTACAAAATCCAGGCAATATGGAAATATTTAAAACGTGGTTTTAAGCATAAGACTGCCTATCAAAAGGCAGTGGAAACGCTAAACAATTCTTAAACCAGTGCTTTATCTAAAATCTAAAAAAGGTTAAGATAAAATATAATCATGTATGAGGAAAATACCCAGAAAGTTAAAAGACCTAAAGTTATTGCCGTTGCCAATCAAAAGGGAGGAGTGGGAAAGACCAACATTACCTTTAATCTCTCCGGAGCTTTAGCTGAAAAAAATAAAAGGATTCTGCTTATAGACTTGGACCAGCAAGGAAATCTTTCCTCTTCCTTTTTAGAGAACATCTACCATCTTAAATTTACTGTTGCGGACCTCTTTTTAGATAATGACATTGATATTGCAAAGGTTATTCAAAAGACCCCCTTTCAAAACATAGATATTATCCCCTCCAATATTTATCTAAGCAAAATAGATTTTCACCTAGCTGGTGAGCCAGATGCCCAGTACTTTTTGGCTGATAAACTAAAAGATCTAGAAGAAGGCTATAACTATATAATCATTGACTGCCCCCCCGGTTTAGGTCTAGCCACCAGAATTGGCCTGGTAGCTGCAGACAAAGTTATTATCCCCTTAGAGTGTCAAGAATGGGCAGTAAAAGGAACCGCTTATTTAAGAGATGCCATCACCAGGATAAGAAAAAGAGCAAACCCTAAACTTAAAATAATGGGCTATCTTATAAATAAGTTCGTCGGAAGAAGAAAGCTGGAAGAGGTCTATCACGCAACCATCTTAGAAAGTTTTAAAGATAAAGTATTTAAAGTAGAGTTAAAGAACAGTGTCAAATATGCTGAAGCAGCTACTCTAAAAAGACCAATTACTAATTACCTGCCCTCTTCGGAACAGGCAGAAACCTATCGAAAATTAGCTCAGGAGATTATAAACCATGACTAAAAAAAAGGAAAATATCTTAAGGAAATTAGCTAAAGATACTTTTGCTTCCCTTCCTATCCCAGAAGAAGAGGTTATCAAGGAAGAGAGAAAAGGTATCAGAGAAGGAACAAAGGGGATAGGA
>NMQN01000815.1 GCA_003575245.1 Candidatus Atribacteria bacterium 1244-E10-H5-B2
ATGCTCCCAAATTGGCATGTTTTGCGAAGTACTCCGTTTATACACGGACCGCTGTGTAAAAAATAAGCATAGCCACCACATAAATTTAATTACCCCCTTTAATTTATTTAATATAAGAATTTACCAACTACAGAATTAATAAAACCAATTTATGAAGTCGTCCCCATATTTTGTTTTTGCCTTATCAAGTTCTTTTCTAAACCTTTCTGAATGTTCTACACATTTACCCTTACGACCAAAACCTAATAACACAGTATCCCTAATAATATTTTCTTCTTCGTCAAGTTCTTCAAAACTGGCTATAAAAGACTTCCCCTCACTATTTACTTTTTTCCAATTATCTATTGCCTCTAATACTTTCTCAAACTCTGGAGAGAAAAATTCTTCCCTTTTTTTTGCCATCTGTTAATACCTCCTTTTTTAAATTCCCTGCTCCCCTTAGATAAAAGGTTAATCAAAAAGAAGGGGAGCAGGATAAAGGCAATCCGGGTAAATATGGAAAAAAACCCGGATCGCCGGTATTAAAGTTTAATAACCAATTTGATATTCCACTATCGTATAATTTGAATTATTAGGATAGACTTGGACATCTTGTGGTGATGGTGAATATCCAGAATAATATTCCACCCGGTTTTTTACATAAATATATGCTTCCTGTAAACTAACTTTAGTATCCAAATCGGTATCTGCCGGGTAATTGCCATAACAACCACAACCCGTACATAAGGACTTAGTAAATACGCCATAAGGATTGCCGAATATTGGGATCATCCCCCAACTACCCTGATTAGAGATACAGGAAGTTAAGACTTTATATTGATTGGTAGTAAGAAAACTCTTCGATTGACTTTGAGAGAAAACATTAATAACCTCATCATTAAAAGATTCCAATTCTTCTTGAGAAATTGTTATTTCTCTCATTCCCTTTCCGATAAACCCTCCGGAATGGCAGGTATCAAGAAAGACCACTTTGGTACCTGGGATAGCACTTAAGGCATTTTCTAACTCATCTACACCGATATTTGAATCTAGAGAATAAGAAGTCACATCAGCCGGGCAAAGATAAGAAGTACTTCCCAATCTGGTCCCATGGCCACTATAATAAAAATAAGATACGTCATTGTTATCTGCTCCAGAGAAAGTAGAAGCAATCCCCTGTAAGATATTTGATTTTGTTGCCTGCCAATCTTTTAGATAATTAATAGTAGAGAATCCGGTATTTAAGGGTCCGAATCGACACCGATTAAAAATTTGAATCATTCCATCTACATCATAAGGTGGACCGGGCAAGTCATTATCATCGCCACCATAAATATAATCACCAACTCCTACACAAAAAGCACGGTATGCTATTGGTTCTTCTTCTTCATCTACATTTGGCACAGTAGGAATACAACCCACTAACGCTAGGACTAAAATTATAACTAATGCCACTACTAAAATTTTCCTTCTCATTCTTGGAATACCCCCTTTTTTAAGATTCAGATTGGATTATTTCTCGATAACGTTTTCGCTCTCCATAAGCTCTCCATTCTAACCAGGTATCTAAATGAATGATGAGCGACTCGACCTCTTCTTTTCTCTGAAATGGTAAGTCTTTATCCTCTAACTCTGCTTTTAATCGCTCTTTAATTTTCTCAATTTCCTTAGTAGATACCTTCCCAGACACTATAAACCCCCCTCCATTCTTTTTATTATCTTGGCCATATAGTATTCATCGATGTAATCCCCATCAATAACAACAGATTTTTCCCTTACTCCTTCAACCTTATACCCTATTTTTTTATATAGATTAATTGCCCTTTCATTATGTTTCATAACTGTTAATTCAAGTCTTGTAACCCCGTTGGACACCGTCCAATTATCCAATTCATTAAAAAGTCTTTTCCCGATTCCTTTTCCGGTATAACTCTTCATTATTCCAATAACGATATAAGCACGATGTTTTATCCTGTTTACATGTCCTCTTTTCGCCGATAAAAATCCAACTAATTTTCCATCATCTTCTACTACATATATAAATGAAGAGGGATGCGCCTCTTTTATCATTAACCTCATTTTATCAATATCTCTTTTTCTTTCCTCCGGCTCGTATAACATTAATTTAGTCTCATTGTCTAATTGGATTAACATAGATAGGAATTTCTCTGCGTCATCTTCTCTTATATTTCTAACAAGTACCACAACACCACCGCCTATTTAATACTCCCTGCCCCCGGTAGAAACTTACTAGGAGACCGGAGGGCAGGGTCGGCAATCCGGAGAACTCTGGCGAGAAGCCGGACCGCCGGATTTCGATTCACGCGATACGCGATACACAATACGAACATCATTCCCACTCGATCGTTGCCGGTGGTTTTGAACTTATGTCATAGACTACCCGATTAATACCCTTAACTTCATTAATAATTC
>NMQN01000548.1 GCA_003575245.1 Candidatus Atribacteria bacterium 1244-E10-H5-B2
ACTGGATTCTATCTTCTAGCTTCTATCTTATTTACGAGATACGATTCACGAGATACAAGATACGGATATAGTTTTGAGCTTTTCGCTTTTCGTTTTTCGCTCTAAACGCTGTTTTTTATCTTTCTTTTAACAATTTTAATTATCTCATTATGTATATCTTCTTTGTTCCTATTAGCATCAATCATTTTAATTCTTCCTGTTTCTTCATGAGATAATTGGTAATAACCATGCCGCACTCTTTCCAAAAATAATTTACCTCCGATAACTTTTTTATTTAAAAATTCTTCTTCAAATCGCATTTCATGCGAATTACCGAAAGAAGCTGATCTCCTTAATCCTTCGTATGGATCAATATCTAAGATAAAGGTTAAACCAGGAATGGCTTTCCCCACGACCAAGCTATTTAGGTTCTTGATAATTTTTAAATCTATACCTCTTCCGTACCCTTGATAAGCAGTAGTAGAATCATAAAAGCGATCAGATATAACTATTTTCCCCCCTTCTAAGGCTGGTAAAATTATTAATCTAACATTTTCTGCCCGGGAAGCTAAAAACAATAGCATTTCGGTTTTATAATCCATACTATCATTTTTTTGGTCGAGAAGAATTTTACGTATTTTATCTCCAATCTTTGTTCCTCCCGGCTCTTTAGTGGGATAGTTAGATTAGAAAAAGAATGTTTCTTATTTTTGTTTCCCCTATCTTCTTTTCCCTATGGTACTTTTCTTTGTTTTTGCTCGATACTCGATACTATATACTCGATACTTTCTTTTGTAAAGATTGATAAATTAAATTAAGTAAGCTATAATTTTAAAAATATCGGAAAAAATTAGTATGATAAAAAGGAAGTGAAAAGATATGATAGGTACTGTTACTTTAAACCCTGCAATAGATGTGATTTTAGAGGTTAGCAATTTAAAAATAAATCATTACAATAAAGTTTTAAATGCCCATACCACTTCTGGTGGAAAAGGGATAAATGTATCCAAAGCTGTTAGGGGATGTGACAGAGAAACTATTGCTATCGGTTTTTTAGGAGGCGGTAGGGGGAGAATGATAGAAGAAGAACTACGAGAATTGGGTATAACTACTAATTTTTGGCATATTGAAGAGAAGACTAGAAGCAATACGATTATTTCAGATAGAGAAAAGGGGTACCATACCTTGTTAAGTGAAACAGGACCTAAAGTTACAGAATATGACTTGGAGATGTTTAAATCAATCTTTTATCGGGTTATGTCTCAATGTAGCGTAGTTACACTTTCTGGAAGTTTGCCTCGCGGTGTTCCTGTAAATATATATGGTGATTTAATTTCTATTGCCAAGGAAAGAGAAGTAAAAACAATATTAAATACTTCCGGAGAACAATTTATAAAAGGCTTAGAGAAAAAGCCTTTTTTAGCCAAACCTGACATTAGAGAGAGTAACGAAGTATTTGGAATCTCAATAAATAAAGAGGAAGATGCTATTCAGGCAGCAAAGCAAATTATTCAAAGAGGGGCTGAAATAGGTGTAGTTTCTCTGCAAAATGAAAAAGATGTAATTGCTACCCGAGATGAAATATGGTTTGCAGAGAGTACCTATCATGAAATCGTAAATATAATCGGAGCAGGCGATGCTTTAGTTGCGGGATTTGCGGTTGCCCTATCTGAAGAAGGGAAAAATCTTAAGGAAGCAATAGAATTTTCTATGGCCTGCGCTTTAGCCAGCGCCTTAAGAGAAGAAGAGGAATTTAGTTCAAGGGAAGAAGTAGAGAAATGTCTTAAGTGTGTGAATGTTAGGAGACTATAAAGATAAATATCGAGAGGAGATAATCTGAATTGAAAATAAAGGATATTATGATTCGGGATGTTACCAGTGCTTTGGCCACATGTAAATTGGTAGATTTAATAGGTATATTATCCAGACACAAAATTACCGGTCTCCCAGTAGTCAACAATAATCAAGAAGTTGTCGGATTTATATCTCTACACGACATAATTAGAGCTACTCTACCGAATTATTTAGGAATTATAAATAGTGATTCCATTCTTTCTGAATTTATACAATTATCTAAAAGTTTAAAAGAATATTCTCAACGTCCAATAGAAGAATTTATGAGAAAAAATATTGTTACTATCGATGAAGATGATAACGAAGTTTTGGCGTCAGATCTACTTATTAGAAATAAAATTCAAATACTTCCTGTCTTGCGAGATGGGAAATTAGTGGGAATAGTAACTCTAACTGATATTTGTCGAGTGCTTATGGAGAAGAATGAAAATAAAGAATAACAAAATTAGTATATAGTGAGTAGTAATAAAACGAAAAACGAAAAGCGCAAAACTATATCCGTATCTTGTATCTCGTGAATCGTATCTCGTAAATGAGATAGAAGCTAGAAGACAGAATCCAGGAGTCAGAAGATTATTA
>NMQN01000699.1 GCA_003575245.1 Candidatus Atribacteria bacterium 1244-E10-H5-B2
AACATCTCCCATTTGTAAAAGTGCACCTTCTACAAAGACAGGGAAATAAAGTTTTGCTCCTATTCCAATCTCTGGGCAATCTATGTTCCCTCCGTGATTTCCTATTAATCCTGTGGCTATTCTTCCAAAAGGAGTCGTCCCTATTGTTCCTATATGAGGTTTGTTATTTATCACAATATCATTATTAAAGATTGTTTTACCATTTTCTATCCTCACTATCTTTGTAAGTGGTGCATTAACATACTGTCGTAATACACCTTCGCCAGGAATTAAAGTTAAAATTCCGTGATCTTCACAATTAATATCTAATATTTTTATTACTAATATATCTCCTGGTGCTGATCCATGGATAAATACCGGACCAGTATTGGGGTTCATATGCGACATATCGATAGAATTTACTAAATCTTTTTCCTCTTTTAATTGGTCACACCAACAATCAAATGTTTCAAAAATTATTTTATCTCCAACGGATATTTTTGAAACTGGTTCATTTTGTTTATCATAATAATAAGTATGGTTTTCTTTTTTAATTCTAATCACTACACCTCTCCTTTCTATCCTCTAATATCTGCTAACCTTAGCAATTGCCTCCTCGATTACATCTAATGCCTCATCTAACTGTTCATCAGTAATCTCTAAAGAAATTAACATCCTTAGAAGGTTTTTGTTGATTCCAGCATTGGGGACAAATACTCCGTTTTTTATGCACTCCTGGACAATTTGAGCAGTTTCTTCTGCTGCAGGTTCCTTAGTTCCTCTATCTTTTACTAATTCTATGGCCATCATCGCTCCTATTCCATGGATATCTCCTACTAAAGAATATTTATCTTTCATTTTTAGGAAACGCTCTTTCAACCTTTCCCCTATTTTTACTGCCCTGCCTAATAGATTTTCTTCTTCGATAATCTTTATCACCTCCAGGGCTGCTCTACAGGCTACTGGGTTACCCACATAAGTTCCGCCGATACACCCTCCGGGGAGAGAATCGGTAATCTCTTTTTTGGCGATTACTGCCGAAAGGGGCAGACCAGCAGCTAAAGATTTAGCCAGACAGATAATATCCGGTTCTATGTCCCAGTTTTCTATGGCAAAAAACTTTCCCGTTCTTCCTATACCGCTCTGAATTTCATCGGCCACAAGTAACATCCCGTATTTATTGGACAGTTCTCTTAAGTATTCTAAAAATCCCTCTACCGGGACACTAAACCCTCCTTCTCCTTGTATAGGTTCAACCACTATAGCAGCTACGGATTCGGGGGTTACTGTATGGACAAGCATCCTTTCAAAATCTTCAACTTTAACAGTGGGATGATAGGGAGTAGGAAAAGGTAGTCGGTATATCTCAGGGGCAAAGGGTCCAAACTTGTACTTATAGGGCATAGCCTTGTGAGTCATAGTCATGGTAAGTAATGTTCGGCCGTGAAAGGCATTTTCAAAGACAATGATAGCCGGTCTTTGGGTATGGGCGCGGGCAATCTTTACCGCATTTTCTATTGCCTCTGCTCCGGAGTTAAAGAAGACGGCTGCCTTGGGAGTATTCCCGGGAGCTAACTTTACCAGTCTCTCGGCTAGTTCTATTAGAGATTCGTAGGGAATAGCGGTAAAATCGGTATGCAGATATTTTTCTGCCTGATCTTTAACCGCGGCTACTACTTTCTTATGGGTATGCCCTACGGCCAGACATCCCCACCCCCCGGTAAGGTCGATGAATTGATTACCATCTACATCAGTAACTAAGGCTCCTTCACCTTTAGCGATATAACAGGGAGAAAGAGAACCTCCCATTGGTTTAGATACATACTTCTCCCTTCTTCTGGCCATTTCTTGGGACTTTGGCCCTGGCAAGTTGGTTTTAAGAAAAATAAATTTACTCATTTCTATCTCCTTTAATAAAATTTTTAAAATTTATTATAGTTTAACTTTAAATTTATTCAGACTATTATATATTATCCTTTAGGAGTATTTTATACTCATCTTTTATTTTTATGAATTACATACCCTCCTCCATCCTCTTTTTTAACTCTTTCTTTCTGGTCTCGTAGAATTGATGCAGTTCTTTATTTAAAGTTTCCGGATCAATGCCCAGAGTTTCAGCAATCTTTTTAATCTGGTTATCGGAAGGGATAAGTCCACCAGTCTCAAATTGGGAAATGTGAACCTGGGAGACTTCCATCAGGAGAGCCAATTCTACCTGGGTTAATCCCTTCTTCTCTCTCCTCTTTTTAATCGGATTGATTATCATTTTTCCTTTTGCCTCCTAATAAAAAAAGGCCCGACCCCTAACAGGAGCCAAGCCCTTTATTGTTTTTTCTCTTATATGTGATATAATAAATTAGGAGCCAAGAGAAAACCCGTAAGGACTTAGGCTCTGTTCGGGCCCGCTTATCTCGGTTCAACGTTGATAGCGG
>NMQN01000124.1 GCA_003575245.1 Candidatus Atribacteria bacterium 1244-E10-H5-B2
CGGTCAAATTCCTCTACTCTAAAAGCATAAATGTGGGAGTATCGTTCCCCCTTTTCCCTTGCCCCGCCCCTTTTTCAATACTTTTCGTCTTATCCCTATGACTTTTTTCTCTCTAAAAGAGTCGAAATCTGGCGACAATCCGTCAAAAAAGACAGGCTAATCATTTTATATAGCTCAAATACGCTGTAACCCTTATTTTATAAGGCTAACAGCGTATTTTTCTAGGCTTGCGTGAGGTGGTCTACAAGCGATAATTTCATATAGGCCTTTACGTTGATACCTCCGGACCTGATAGACCCCCCTTTAAAGCTAAAATAGAAAGGCTTTTTCTCTGGGGTCCCTCCGTATCAACTCCGTACTCTCTCCGTATCAACTCCGTACTCTCTCCGTATCAAACACACTACTTGACCTGAGCGCCACGCATTTCCAAACCCTTATGGCAGTGTTCTTTCAGGGGTATTCCGGGGGATAATTCCGTTACGTTTTCCGGAAAGCTGGGGGGATCAAATGTAAGGAAACCCTTTACAAATAAGGGTCTTTAGGCAGACGCTTTTAAATAGTTCTATCGTCTTTTATTGTTTACTTCGGTCTTGTATTGTCTTTGATTCTTTATTATTCTTTTTACGCTATCCACGATCCTAATATCTTCTTTTCTTGGACTAAAGGGACCGGCTAAAAGCCTTTCTTTGGCGCTTTTAATTCTCTTTTTTCTGTATTTCTTACTTACTCCTAAAACTGCTATTTTTTCTTCAACGTCAACTCTCAATTGATTAGCATACTCATAAAACCATCTTAAATTTCTTCTTTGTAATTTTGAAAGGTCCCAACTATCTCTAAGAGTGCCTACGATTCTAACTAAATCAAGTGTCAATAATCTTTCTTCTTCTAGTGTTTTTAGCCTTCTTTCCCTGTAATCTTTTCTTATTTCTGTGCCTCCTGGCAAAAAGTTAAAATCCTCTAATTTTTACCTCGTTGCCCAACCCTCTATATCTCCCACTTGTGCAATATCTTTTAAATCTAAAATACCATACTAGGAAAAGTCCTTAATTGAACACTCCGACAGGATAAATGGCTATATATATATACATAACACTATCAAAAGTGATACCTATAAATGCCCCTGTACAGTATCAAAAATGGTACCTATTCGCCTCTATACACTATCAAAAGTGATACCCTATACACTATCAAAAGTGATACCTATAAATGCTCACTTCTTTTTAAGCACTTCCGGGAAAATCTTATCCATCTCAGCCTTAACAAATCCCTTAGTCCCGTACTTCTCCCACCTTTTAGATAAACCGAATACATGAGGTTGATTATAAAAGCCCCCACGCTTTACTAAATCAATGAAACCGCGCTTAATTAGTTCCCTACAAGCTTTCCTAAATGTGGCCAAAGCCATAATCTTTTTAGCCTCACTTTCTAATAATACGATCTCCCTGGGATTTCTGCCTTTATATCGTAGTCTAAACTCTACATATAACCATTTTGTATGTGCTTTTAAATCTCTAAACCCTTCAGATTTAACTAATCTTTCCTCTATTTGTGCGTACGGCGGAATAGGATTCCACGGATTAATTTTTCTTCCTTTTTTATTTTTCATAATGCCTCCTTTTTTAGACCAGCGGGGAAAGGGCATTAACCTAAAACCCCACCGGTCTTTTGGTTGGAAAGGTAAAGACAATAATATTTTCTTTACCTTTTTTATAGCGATCTCGAGAACCGCTATAATTAAACCCTTACAATTTTATCATTTTATCACACCGGCAGGGTGCGAAGCGGTTTAGAAGTTCCCTGCCGGTAAAACCCGGAATAGTAGGAAGAAAAAAGAAGAGCCTCTACCCGGTTTATATTAAATTTTAGATATCAGATAAAGTATTCCGAGTATCACTGCGGATATAGCCGCCCATTGCTGTATCGGATCATCAAATTTTATCTTCATAATTAATTTCATCTCCTATCTTTTATCAAGCTCATAACCACCACGAAGAAATAAATTTAGGTTAGCCTCTGAAACAAACCAAAATAATCCGATCTTAACTGCGTGAATCTTCCCATCTCTAATATATTGCTGAATAGACCTTAATGTTAGCGGTAATATCTCCGCAAGGTCCTCAGTCCGGTAATACTTTTGATTCTTGATTCTAACGGCCATTTCTACACCCCCTTTGTTTTTTCTTCTCACAATACATCGTTATTTTGTATTTGTCAAGATTCCCAACGAAAAAGATTGTATCCCACTACCCCCCGATTTCTTTACATAATAAATATTATCGGACTGTATTTTCTATTTAGCCTCTATTTCGATTTTTTCACTTTCCGCTTACGATTGTATGCTTACTTCTCCAAAATCCCGAATAAACCCCCCTCCAATCCCCCAGGGAGCCATTGTAACTTTTTTTAATCT
>NMQN01000573.1 GCA_003575245.1 Candidatus Atribacteria bacterium 1244-E10-H5-B2
CCCCTCGGGCTCATCGGAGGGGCACTGGCCGATCGATGGAATAGAAAACGACTAATGATCCTTTCTGGGATCCTTTCAGCTCTGTTTGCTGGTCTAATTCCTGTCTTTCATGGGGGAAGAATATTGAATCTTCCCTTGTTGGCAGGACTGGTTTTTTTGCTTTCCGCTGTCACTCAGCTCTTCGAGCCAGCTTTGGATTCCTCCATTCCAAACATCGTCCACGAATCCCAATTGATGACCGCCAATGCCCTGGACAGGTCTACTCGGGAACTTGGTCAGATCCTGGGCCCTGCTTTGGGTGGGGTTCTGATAGCTATAATTGGCATAACTAATGTCTTTTACATAGACGCCGCCTCATTTTTGATTATCTCCGCCACTATCACTCTAGCTCGAGTGCCACAAAAGCTATTGCCGATAGAGGAAAAGCTGACGGTTGGTAAGCTTTTTGCTGACATCTGGGAAGGATGGTGCTTCATCAAAGGACAGGTTATCATACTCTCGGTTATTCTGATAGCCTTTGTGGCCAATATGGCTCTCGCCCCTCTTACCATTGTTACTGCGCTCTTCGTGAAGGAAATACTCCGAGGGGGTCCACAGGTATTTGGATTCCTGATGTCTGGGCTTGGAGCAGGAGCATTGGTGGGCATGCTCCTTTTAGGAGCCCTAGGGGAAAGATTTCGCAAGGGCAGGACCATACTTTTCGGTTTTGTACTCATGGGGCTTGCTATGGGTTTGGTCGGGATTACCTTTCATATTTATCAAACTTCGTTTTGCTTTATATTGCTTGGGACAGGGATGGCACTGATCAATGTGCCCTATTTGACTATTCTACAATCGTTCACCCCAGACCATCTTAGGGGCAAGGTCTTGAGTACCGACCGGACATTGTCTATGGCCAGCATACCAATTAGCCAAGCCGGGGCAGGCTTTCTCGTAGAATGGATGGGACCACGGTTGCTCTTTGGTATCCTTGGGGTGATATTGTTGTCTTGTGCTATTGTCGCAGCCTGCATTCGTGAACTTCGAGAGATCCGATAATCTATGACGAACTAGAAAAGTGTTTAGGAATGATAAAAAGTTCTTGGATGGAATTTTTCGGAGGATCAAAGGAATTAAGGAAAGCCACGTCAGGTTATAGCGTTAAATATAGCATTTTTTTCAAATTATTTAAATGTAAATAATTTATTATTTGAAAGTTAAAACTGGACTAAATTAGGTTCACTATTTTTAACTTTTTGTATACCTGAAAGTTCATCTTCATGCCAGAATATTACTTCAGATAAACCAGATTCTTTATCTGGTACCATCCGAAGTTGGGTTCTCTTATGTAGTGGTGCACTAGGTACTTTTAATTCTAAATTATTTATAGAGACTTTACGGTAAGAATTTACTATTCTATCCTCATTAGGGAATACGGAAAAAAATACAGGCTAACCAAAGAGGGAAGAAAAAGAGGTAAAAACAATCTGTTTATTTTGGGAGAACCCGGGGGACCCGGTAATTTTTTTTGCACTTTTCTCATTTAACACAAAAGGCCTTCTGTCAAATAACGAGTGTTCAATTTTATTCCTCACATTGAAAGTAATTCCTAAAAAGTATGCCAAATTGGGGGTTATATTAAAAAAATTAGATCTCTAAGGGGAATTATAAGGGGGTCTCTAAAATTTCGCCACCAGAGCGATATTTGAGCGTTTTTTGGGCATATTTATCAAGTAAAAAGTCTTTGGAACGATAGAGACTTGACATTATTCTAAATATAAGTATAATAAGTATATGAAAGAACAAGCCCGCTATCATCCTCGAACGAGATAAGCGGGCCCGGAACAGAGTCTAAGTCCTTGTTTTCCTTGAGCTCTTAATTTATTATAACACAAATAGAGAAAAAACAATAGGGGGCTTGGCTTCAGTTAAGAAGACAGTCCTTTATTTATTAGGAGGCAGGAGGAGAAATGATAATCAATCCGATTAAAAAGAGGAGAGAGGAGAAGGGGTTAACCCAGGTGGATTTGGCTCTCTTGGTGGGAGTATCTCAGATGTATATTTCTCATTTTGAGACCGGGGGTCTTGTCCCTTCCAAAAGCCATATTAAAAAGATTACCGAGATTCTGGGCACCAGTCCGGAAACTTTAAATAAGGAACTGCATCAATTCTATGAGGCCAGGAGGAAGGAGCTAGAGAAGAAGATAAAGAAAAGTAAATTCCAAAACAATTAAATGCTAAATAATTAGGGAGGTGATTCATGAGGGTAGATAGGAGAAATATAGTTAAGTCGGTTGAAAATTTAAAAAAAAGGAGATTAAAAAATAAAAATGAAATGTTCAAATTTGATTATTAAAGCATTACTAGTAGTGTTGGTATTGAGTTTGGGTATAACATTAGGAATAGCAAAGGCTCCAAGTGATTATAAAATGGTTTTAATTCTTCCCGGGCCTATTAACGATCAAAGCTGGAATGCCGCGAACTATGCAGGATTATTAGCCTGCAACAATACACTGGACACAAAAATGGAATATGTAGAAAATGTTCAAGCTAGTGATTTTGAATCAACTTTCCGAAATTATGGTGAACGTGGCTATGATTTAGTAATTTCTGCTGGAACACAATTCGATGAAGCTGCTAATAGAGTTGGACAGAGTTATCCAAAGACTACCTATTGTGTATTTAATGGAATGATTGCTACTCCCCCCAATGTATGTCCGGTTTTACCCAAAGAATACGAAGCAAGCTTTTTAGTGGGTTTAATCGCTGGTTATACCACTAAAACGGGTAAAATTGGGATTGCAGGAGGTTTTCCGAATAAGCTTATGATAAGGCTTCTAAACACCTATGAATATGGAGCACGGATTGGTTCGCCAAGGGTTGAAGTTATTAGGGCTTATGCAAATTCATGGAGTGATGTAACATTGGGCAAACAAATGGCGGGTTCTATGATTGATAAGGGAGCTGATGTTCTTTTCTTCTATGCGAATCAAGTTGGTCTTGGCGCTATACAATCATGCAAAGAAAAAGGTGCTAAATTTATAGGTTTTGCAAGTGATCAAAATAGTGTTGCTCCCGGTACAGTAGTAGCAAGTGCATGGTTTGGAACAGAAGATATATATAAATGGATTGCAACTAAATACATGGCTGGTGAATTAGAACCAATCGTAAACGAATTAGGCATGAGCGAAGGAGTTATCAGTATATCCTTTACTGACGAAGTATCACCAGAGGTTCGCGAAATAGTTGAACAAGCCGCAGATTTAATTGCTAAGGGAAAATTATTAAAATTTGTTTCGCAATTTCCAGAGGCGCTTTAGAATAAATTAAAAAACTTAATTGAAATCGGAGGGTCTCTTGTGACCCTCCGTACTATTTTAAATACAATTATGAATAACAAAGCCGATTCAATCGTCTTAAAAAATATTACTAAATATTTTCCGGGAACAATCGCTAATGATCACATTGACCTAACATTAGTAAGTGGGGAAGTATTAGCTCTTTTCGGGGAGAACGGTGCCGGAAAAACTACCTTAATGAGTATTCTTTACGGATTGTATCAACCAGATAAAGGTGAGATATTTATTAAAGGAGAACGGGTAAAAATTCGCTCCCCACGCGATGCAATGGAATACGGAATAGGCATGATTCATCAGCATTTTACCCTTGTTCCTGTGCATACAGTAGTAGAAAATATAATTTTGGGTACAGAAAAAGCTTATTTGAAACATTTGGATATTGAAGAAAAAGTAAAAAAAATAAACGAAATTGGGAAAAAGTATAGTCTTGAAGTAGATCCTTATACAATAATTCAACAACTTCCCGTAGGTATACAACAACGAGTAGAAATTCTTAAAGCTCTATATAGAAATGCACAAATTCTTATTATGGATGAACCAACTTCAGTCCTTACTTCTCAAGAAGCAGAGAAATTATTTAATTTTATACGTGATTTTAAAGCGAAGGGTCATTCTGTTATTTTTATTAGCCACAAACTTAATGAAGTAATGGAAATCGCAGACAGAATTACCGTATTAAGAGACGGTAAAATTGTGGGTAATGTTTTGTGCCAGGAAGCATCAGATAGTCAATTAACTCATATGATGATAGGGCGGGATCTCGTAATACCAAAAACAAATAGTAGTATTCACCTAAAATCAGAAATGCTTAAAATAAAAAATTTGACTATTATGGGGGATAAACAGAACAAAGCTATTGATGATTTATCTTTTACGGTTCGAGAGGGAGAAATTTTTGGGATTGCAGGTGTTAGCGGTAATGGTCAAGAAGAACTTGCCCAAGCATTATGTGGTTTGCGTAAGATAAAAAGCGGTCAAGTTACTTTATTTGATAAAGATATCACCAATAAAGATGCTTTATCAATTATTCATCAAGGGGTAGGATATATACCTGCTGATAGACATAAAGAGGGATTAGTTTTAGATATGTCAATAGAAGAGAATCTATTTCTTAAAAGTCATTCTAATCCCATGTTTTTTCATTATGGTTTTTTGAATCGGAATAAAATTCAGGAAAACGCAAGAAATTTAATGAGGGATTTCGAAATTAAAGCAGCTTCTTCAAAAAGTAGAGCTATGACTTTATCAGGAGGGAACCAACAAAAAGTCGCAGTCGCAAGGGAGGTTAATGTTGGTTCAAAATTACTTGTAGCAGTTCAACCTACTCGCGGTCTTGATTTAGGTGCGGTTGATTATGTTCATAAAACTTTATTAAAAGAAAAAAAAGAAGGGAAAGCAATTCTATTAATTTCGACGGAACTTTCTGAAATAATGACTTTATCAGACCGGATAAGTGTAATGTATAGAGGGGAATTATTAAAAATAATACAAAGAAAAGATGCAAAAGTCGATGAAATCGGACTTCTAATGGCAGGAATTACCGAAGGAAATAGAAATGGAAAAAATTAATAATTTGATAAATAAGACAGATAGTAGAATTGAACAATCTCCAATATCTCAAGACAATAATGTTTGGCTCAATTTTTTACCAGTATTTTCAGTGTTGCTTGGTTTGTTAATGAGCGGGTTAATGATGTTATTTTTAGGGTATAATCCCTTGATAGTCTATTCTAATATGTTAAGTTATGCCTTTCGTGACATCTATAACATAGCCGATATATTTGCCAAGGCAACTCCTCTTATTCTTACTGGATTAGCTTTTGGGTTTGCTTTTCGGGCATCTTTATTCAATATTGGGGCTCAAGGTCAATTTTATATAGGAGCGGTAATGGCGGTAGCTTGTGCCCTGAAATTAGGCTCACTTCCTTCGTATCTTACTCTTATAATATGTTTTATTATGAGCTTAATAGGAGGAAGTCTATGGGCAGCTTTTATTGGTTATGTAAAGGCACGTTTTAATGCAAATGAATTTTTAGTTAGCATGATGTTAACTTATGTTGCTATTGCGATCATGAATTTTTTGCTTACAGGGTTATTAAAAGAAGTTAAAGGGGAATATCCTCAAACTGATGTCATCCCAAAAAGTGGCTGGTTACCTTCGCTTGTACCTCATACAAGGCTTCATTGGGGTTTCGTAGTCGCTCTATTAATTGCTTTGCTAGCTTATATAATTTTATGGCGGACATCATTGGGATATAAAATTAGAATGGTTGGTTTTAATCGAGATGCGGCTCGCTATGCTGGAATAAACATTGGAAGAATTTTTATAATTGTGTTTTTTATAAGTGGAGCATTTGCCGGAATTGCAGGTTTTACAGAAATAAATGGAATGCAGCATATGTTAATTGAAGGATTTAATCCTATGATTGGAGCTGAAGGAATAGGAATTGCTATATTAGGAAATGCGCATCCTTTGGGTATAGTACTTTCTGCCCTTTTGTTTGGTGCTTTAAAAGTAGGCGGAAATTTAGTAGTGCAAACATCAAGAATTCCTGCTAGTATTATTGGTATTATGGAAGGTTTTGTTATATTATCGGTAATTTTATCTTATTTTATAAGAGATAAATTGATAGTTTTAAGAAGCAAGAAAAAACTTGCGGCACAAGAGGAGCATAGATTATGAATGTTATCACTGGATTGTTCGCTGCTACCATTCGTATGAGTACACCTCTAATGCTTGGGGCATTAGGGGAAGTATTTGTTGAGCGGACTGGTGTGATGAATATAGCTATTGAAGGAATCTTTCTTATGGGTGCATGGGGAGGTTTTGTTGGAGCTTATCTAACCGGAAAACTATGGGCTGGTTTTTTATTTGCTATAGTAGTAGGAGTTCTTTGTGGAGCAATCTATGGATATTTTACTATTAAATTAAAACAACACCAGATTGTTACAGGAGTAGCAATAAATATCCTTACATTAGGTTTAGGATTATTTCTCTATCGACTGGTATTTGGGATTCCTCTTCTCCCGTTAACTGTAGAACCATTGAAAGATATTTCAATTCCTTTTTTATCTGATATTCCCATTATTGGAAGTTCTTTTTTTGGTCAGAATATTCTTACCTACTTAGCAGTGGTCCTTATAATATTAGGATATTGGATTTTATTCCAAACTCCTTTAGGTTTAATTATACGGTCTACCGGTGAAAATCCGGAAGCGGTAGATGTGGCTGGTATTAATGTAGAACGCATCAGGTTTCTTGCTGTGTTAGGATCAAGCGCATTAGATGGCTTAGCTGGCGCTTTTTATTCAATTGGATTTTTAGGGCTTTATACTAATAATATTATTGGGGGAAGGGGATGGATTGCTTTTGCAATTTGCTTTTTGGGAAATTGGAATCCATTGGGAATATTAATAGGATCTTTAATATTCGGATTTGCTGAGGGGTTATCGGTAGTTTTATTGACCTCTAATTTTAAACTGATTCCAAATGAATTTTTAATAGCATTCCCCTATATTTTAACTATTGTAGCTACTGTTTCGAGGAGACAATTTAATGTTCCCGCTTTTTTAGGAAAACCCTACATTAAGGAACGTTCTTGATTAATTTTCAAGCAATATGAAGGTGAGTCTTCTTAAATTAACGAAATTAGTTACCTATAAATTCTTACCTTCACAAGGCCAATGGCAAATATATAATAAATTTAATAGCAAATTTTTGAAGTTTGGCAAATTAAAAATGTAATAATGCTTATGATATAAAAAAAGGAGATTAGATTTTAAATTAAGGAATCGAATCCCGGCAGTCTGGCTTTTCTCTCCAGAGTTCCCGGATTGCCGTCCCCTGCTCCTCCGGTCTTTCATTAAGTTTCTACCGGGGAGCAGGGAGTATTAAACAGGCGGTGGTGTTATGGTACTTGTTAGAAATATAAGAGAAGATGACGCAAAGAAATTCCTATCTATGTTGATCCAATTAGACAATGAGACTAAATTAATGTTATACGAGCCAGGGGAAAGAAAAAGAGATATTAGTAAAATAAGGTCGATGATAAAAGATGCCCATCCATCTTCATTTATCTATGTAGTAGAAGATGATGGAAAATTAGTTGGATTTTTATCGGCGAAAAGAGGACATGTAAATAGGATAAAACATAGTGCTTATATCGTTATTGGAATAATGAAGAGTTATACCGGAAAAGGAATTGGAAGAATACTTTTTAATGAATTGGATAATTGGGCAATAAATAACGGGATTACAAGACTTGAATTAACGGTTATGAAACATAACGAAAGGGCAATTAATCTATATAAAAAAATGGGGTATAAGGTTGAAGGAGTAAAAGAAAAATCTGTTGTTGTTGATGGGAATTATGTCGATGAATACTATATGGCTAAAATAATAAGAAAAGGGGGTAATTAAATTTATGTGGTGGCTATGCTTATTTTTTACACAGCGGTTCGTGTATAAACGGAGTACTTCGCAAAACATGCCAATTTG
>NMQN01000260.1 GCA_003575245.1 Candidatus Atribacteria bacterium 1244-E10-H5-B2
AACATTCTTCCATATCTCTATAAATTCCTGACCTTGATTCTTTGCTAAGCCTGGATATCGCTTTTTTATAGATAGATATTTTACTTTTAAGAGAAAGGCCTCTCCACCAACTATTAAGATAGTCCTCACTTTTTAATTCCTCTTTAGGGATATCTTCATAACTTCTTTTATTTTTATACGCTTCAAAAATAGACTGCTTATCTCTAAGAGCAGACGGTTCCCACCAGCAATCATATCTCGCCCCCTGGATCTTTCTTCTTTCATTTTGGCTACCCGGTATCAGATTGGACCTCTGCATTTTTCGTGCCTCTGCAGTATTGCCACAATAAGATTTTTTACTTCTTTTCTTAATCATAATTTTAGTTCTCCTTTCTATCAGTTATCGATCAAAAAGACCGGGAAACTGCTTTTTTAGTTTTTTTATTTTTTTAACTTTTCTATTTTTTTTATTTTTCTCATTTTTTTAATAAATCATTGAAATCCTTACAAATCAAGCGTTTTAGCACATTTAGCCTTTTTTAAAAAATCTATTTTAGTACGTTTAGTACGTTGAATCACTAAATCAAGGTTAATTTTATATTTTCTTTCTCATGTAGAAGTTACGCTCATTTGCCCTTTTGATGTCCTAAACGTACTAATTTTAATTATTATCAAAAGGTAAATTGACTTCTTCACCCTTCAAAGCAATTCCTAACCAGCCGCGCTCTTGTTTAGGTGATCCAATCTTTATAGATTTATAACCTCTTTCAGCTAATCGCCTGCCGAATGATTTTTTATTTACTGGATCCTCACCATTTACCTCACACCAATCTTTATATGCTTTATATAACTCTTTGGTAGTAATTTTTTCCCGGTGACTTTCTACACAGCATCCCTCTATAAACTCGGCAACCACATCCATAGAGCTTTTATATTCTGCAGTTGCCTCTTTAATCTCATCAGGAGTTATTAATTTTTTCTCTTTCCATTTTTTATATCCCTCTAAAATCCAATTAAAAATCCCTTTTTTCTCTTCCAGCAAAGTTTCTTCATAATGCGGAATCCTTTCCTCTTCTGGTATGGTTAACTTAAATGGTATCAATCTTATCCTCCCCCAGTAAGACGGCGAAAATTCTCTAACTGTTGGTTTATGATTTGTAGCTAGCCAAATTTTACATTCGGGATAAAAATCAAAATACTCTTGCCTCAAAAATCGGGCAGTTACCTTATCCCTGCCGGTTAATCTTTTTAATAGCTCCTCATTAAATCTTTTCCCTTCGCCAGCCTCGATGGCAGTTACGAATCTAGCTCCTCTCATCCTAGCCAGATCATTCGGGATATGCTCTCCACGTCTGGTCAAAAAGGTTTCAAAAGGCGTACTAATAGCATAATCCCCCAAGATTTCCTGAATCGTATTTATAAAAGTGGATTTCCCATTGAATCCTGTGGGACCGTATAGGATAAATAAGCATTGCTCTCCGGTGTCACCGGTCAAGCTATACCCGAGTGAAGCCTGCAAATAATTTATTAAATCTTCATTTCCTTCAAATATCTTATCCAGGAAGTCCAACCATTTCGGGCAACTTTCCTTCGGGTTATAGCTAACATTCGCTATTTTAGTCAGCATATCTTCTGGTCTATGCTCCCTGAATTCCAAGGTCTTCAGATCCATAGTCCCATTTTTTAAATTAAAAATGTAATAGTCCTGGTCAAAGTCGTCAGGTACTGCAGCTATTCCAGAAGTAGCCAGATCAATCATTGCCCGGATAGACCTTTGGCTTTCACATTTTAAGGCCTCTTTGATTAAATTTTTTCTGTTCCTATCATCTAACATTTCAGAGGCTTTTTTGTAGTAGTCCATTATTACTTTTTTAGCGAGTTCTTGGGTCTCTCTTTTTGATTCTATCTTCCATTTTCCTTCATTATAAATCAGCCAATTATTCCAGGGCTGGCAGTATATTAATTGCCCCACGTATTTTATAGAAAAATTCTCTGAATTCTTCAGATCGGTAGCCCTAAAATATTCTCCCCGAATCCCCTTAGATTCTTCCTTCTCTTCTTCTGGCTGTGGGATAAACTCCGGGCAGGTCTTTAACAACTCAAAAAGTTTTTCTAAATCCCCGCCTCGATCCAGCCAATCTGAAACATCCTCTCCTTTTTTAAGTCCCGGCAGGATCAGCCGTTTTATAGATTTAGCAATCCCCTTTAAGTTTTTGCCTACTTCCTGCATATGCTTAGACCCGACTTCATCATTATCGGGCAGTAGAATTACGTCTCGATCCTTGAAATATTGATTATATTCTGCCTTCCACTTGCCGGCCCCGCCTGAATTCGTGGTCGCTAAAACTCCTATCCCTGCCAGATTATCGCAGTCTTTTTCGCCTTCCACAATAAAAAGCGGTTTACCCGGTTTTTTTTTATG
>NMQN01000248.1 GCA_003575245.1 Candidatus Atribacteria bacterium 1244-E10-H5-B2
GCTAGGTACAAAAACAGAGGATACTATTAAAATAATAATTAGGATCAATAAAGGACCCCCCATCCTTTTCATGTTTTCAAAAATAAAATTGTTTACTTGGTATTTTGTATTCATTTTATTTTCTCCTAATTATTAAATTCAAGCTCCAATAATTAAACCTAAAATTTCATTCTTAGTTGTTTTTTTAACTATTCTCATGCCAGCCATTTTCCCTATTCTTAACACTACTATTCGGTCAGCAACACTAAAAATATGTTCTAAATTATGGCTTATTAATACTATTGGAAGTCCTTGTTTTTTCAATGTTGTAATTAACTTTAATGTTTTCTCGGTTTCTTCCGGTCCTAAAGCTGCTACGGGTTCATCCAGAATTAGAACCTTCGTGTTTTCTTTTCGCAAAGCCCTGGAAATAGCAATAGCTTGTTTTTGGCCACCAGAAAGACTATAAACTTGTTGACGTGGTTTATCTAATTGTATACCTAGCTTGTCTTTTATTAAGTTAATAGCATCTTTCTCCATCGAACGATTGTCGAGGATAGGTACTCCGAATATTTTATTATAAATTTCACTTCCTAAAAAAACATTTGCAGGTGCACTAAGGGTTTCAATAAGAGCTAAATCTTGATAAACTGCTTCTATGCCTGAATCTTTAGCGTGTTGCCTATTCAAAAATGTAACTTGTTTTTCATCTAACCAAATTTCACCTTCATCGGGCTGATATACCCCACTTAGCACCTTAATAAGTGTAGATTTCCCGGCTCCGTTATCACCAGCTAATGCTACTATTTCTCCTTTATGTAACTCTAAATCTACCTTATCTAATGCACACAATCCGCCAAAATATTTTGTTGTCCCTTTCATCTCGACTATTAAATCAGTTTTATTCAAATTCTAATATCCCCCCTATAAAGTAGACTGGCTACAGAATGCAACCAGTCTACTATTCTGCTGTATTTAGCAATGTCGTTATTCATTTAACTCTTCAATTACAGTCCAGTTCCCATTTTAATCTTGGAATAACGATAAGCTTTTTCAGCTAGTTGTGTAAACTCTTCCCTAGTCATTTTATTATTAGACATCGTCATTTCACCCATGTATGACTGAGGGATTTTGTCAGCATGCCCTTCATAATAATATTGGATAGCCTGAGCTGCTGCAATACCCATATCGTCTTGGAAACGATAAACAGAACCAGTTTGTTTCCCTGCTAACATAGCATCAACCTCATCTACTGTTCCTCCAAAACCCCAAACATGGACATCAAGTCTTGTCATGGTATCTAGAGCTGCAACCGCTCCTAGAGCCATTGCTGAAGATGTAGCGTAAATACCCTTAATATCCGGGTGGGCAATAATAATATCCCTTGTTGCTTCATATGCAAGTTGCCTGTCCGCTTTTGCGTATGTTTCGTATACAACCTCAATATCCGTTCCTTCAATTATACCTATAGCACCGCCCCAGCGTAAATTATCAAGTGTTCCGGGAATCATCCTTAAACCTGCTAATTTCCCCTTTCCACCAAACGACTCTACGATATGCTGACCTATTAAGGCACCGCCAAATTCGTGGTCAAAAGCTGTATAAAGTAAAGTCTTCTTATCGCCTTTGATAGGTCTATTAAAATTAAGTATTACAAGCGGTATATCAGCCTGATGTATTTTTTCTATAGCTACTCTTTGAGCATCTAATTCTGTTGGACCAAGTATAATAAAATCAACACCAGAAGCAATTAGACTTTCTATCTGACTCAATTGTTCATTATGAGCATCATGGCTAGAGGTTGCTTGCATTGACATTTCAAAAGGAATTCCTGCTTCTTTTAAGCGATAGACTGTGGACCAGTACATTCTTTCCCATGCATCCGAAATATCAAAACTTGGAGTTGCAAATCCAATTCTTAGAGGTTTATCTAATTTACCCATAAATGGTGAAGCTTCTTTAGCTACAACAGCTGCAAATTCTTCATGGGTTTCATAAGAAACTCCGACACTCTTTAGAATCGTTTCCTTGTATTGTTCAGGATTTACAGTTGATGCTAAGCCCACAAACACAAATACCAGCAAAAAAACAAATACAACAAGTAAACTCATCAAAAATTTCTTTTTCATTTATTTCACCTCCTTTCGTTTTGAAAATTTTCTTTCTTTACTTAACTCTCTCTAAAATTTGAAATTCTTCTTATGTCTAATATTTTTCTCCTCCTTTCCTCATATCTATGAATTTTTTATTAACCTTTCCTCATAAATCACCTCCCCATTATTTAAAACTTAGGTGTTTGGAATTTACTTTTCTCTATTTAGATATTAAAATATCTTACTCTTTTCATTTATATTTAGGTGTTATTTTTTGCCCTTCCTTAATTATTTTTTGATAGCAGACAAAATCCAGTTCCCATTATAATCTCATTGCAAGCGAGAGAACCTTTTCCTCGGTAGCTTCCTCTCTTAGAATCTCCCCTGTGACCTCGCCCTGGCACATTATTATTATCCTATCACACTCACCAAGAATCTCTGGAAGCTCAGAAGAAACAAATAAGATGGAAATCCCCTTTTTTCTTAAATTTTGTAAGATTTGATATATTTCGTGCTTAGCTCCGACATCAATTCCTCTGGTGATTTCATCCACTATAAGAATCTTTGGATTAATAGCAAGCCACCTTGAAATAATGACTTTCTGCTGATTCCCTCCGCTTAGGTTTATCGCCATCTGAAAAACGCTAGAAACTTTTATATTAAGTTTGTTTATGAATTTCTCAGCAATATCCACAAGCTTTGAGCTCAAAACTATACCAAAGCTCACAGCTTCAGGAATCTTGACTACACCAATATTGTCCTTGACGTCCAGACTGGTAAGGATACCCGTTCTTCTCCTATCCTCAGGAACCATAGCGAGACCATGTTTAATGGCCTCATTCGGATTTAATACTTCCACTTTTTCACCAAATATATAAATCTCCCCTTCGCTGGCTTTAGCAAGACCAAATACGGTTTCCACCAGTTCCGTTCTACCTGCTCCCTGTAGACCATAGATGCCCAATATCTCACCTCTGTAAAGCTTAAAGCTAACGTTCTTAAAAAATTTACTACGAGAAAGAGTTTTAACCTCTAAAGCTATCTTATCTGAGGGTAGAGCAATATTCTTTTCGTATAGAAACATTTTTGAAATTTCTCTGCCTACCATTAACCGTACAACATCATTTACCTCAACATCATTTCTTTCCCACGTTCCTATATACTTCCCGTCCCTAAGAACAGAAATCCTATCTGCTATTTCAAAAACCTCTTCAAGACGATGTGAAATAAATATAATGGTTGTACCATCTTTCTTCATCTTGCGCAGGTTATCAAAAAGCTTGTTAGTTTCGTCAAAAGTGAGAGATGATGTCGGTTCATCCATTATCAGAACATCTGCCTTCATACTTATTGCTTTCGCTATCTCTACTATCTGCTGTCTAGCAATACTCAAATCTCCGACTTTAACCCTTGGGTCCAATTCAGCACCAAGTATCTTGAGTGTTAGCTTTGATTCTTCGATCATCTTTTGCCAGTTTGGTCTACCTGAGAATCGGTTTTTCTCCTCACGTCCTAGAAATATGTTTTCAGCAATGGAAAGATTTGAACATAACATTAACTCCTGGTACACAACACTTATCCCGAAAGAACGAGAAACATGGGGGTTGGAAATAAATACATGCTCTCCTTTATAAATAATTTCGCCACTGGTGGGATGAACCTCACCAGCAAGAATATTCATAAGAGTGGTCTTTCCTGCTCCGTTTTCTCCAACAATTGCATGTATTTCGCCTTTAAGAATAGAAAAACCCACATTGTCAAGTGCGAGAACCCCGGGAAAATTTTTAATAATATTGACAAACTTAACTATTTCTTCCATATTTTCTTCTTATCTATAGTAAAATATTATTTCAAAAAAGTGGCCCTTCGGAATTGCATTGACTCTAATCTCTTTAAGTCTCAAGGATGCACATCCCAAAAGGGCCATTTTTACCTTAGAAAAAAAAGATGCCAGTGTTCATTCTGGGTCACAATTAACCTATTGGCTCTCCTTTTTCGAGCTTCTCGATGTACTCGTCTATGTTCTTTTCGTCAACACGCAGTACTCCTGTATCACTACTCTCCAGAACAACGCCCTTTGTTATATACTCAAAGATTGCTTTTACAGGAAGATAGCCTTGATTATAAGGATCCTGGCTTAATGACGCATTAGTTGCGCCTTCCTTGATGTTCTGCAGCGTCTCAGGCATCAGATCGTGACCAACGTGTATAATCTTTCCTGCAAGATTGTTTCTCAATATATACCTGCCAATAGCAGGGGTCGTCACAGCATCCAACGCAGCTATACCTGTTATATCCTTGTTGGCCAGCAATGCATTTTCAATTGCCGCATAACATGCCTGTTCCTCCACACCAGTGTTTACTATTCCCACAATTTCGATATCAGGATACTTTCCAAGACCATCCCTGACTCCTGTTTCGCGATCTTTAGACCACGCTCCTGCTGCATCACAGCTGAATATCAGAACCTTACCTTTTGTTCCCATGTATTCCACCAGTATGCCCGCCTCAAACTTACCGGATTGAACCAGATCCTGCCCGTAAAACGCAAGCCTCTTTGATCCGGAAGCATCACTGTTAAAGGAAATAGTTGGTATCCCAGCATCCAGCGCTCTTTCAATCACTGGGTTAAGCGCTTCTGCGCTTACATTTGATATTGCCAGACCATCCACTTTTCTTGCAATTAAGCTCTCAACTATTGCAACTTGCTGTCCCACGCTTGGTTCCACAGGACCTATCATCTGCGCATCAACACCGAACTCCTTGGCAGCAGCTTCAACGCCAAGTTTAATTATCTGTGCAAATGCTATTCCTGTGTTGTGATACACAACCCTGATTACAAGCTGTTCTCCTTTCTTTGCTCTTTCTGCTATCCTGTCAGCAAGCTTAAACTCAGCCTCAGTTGATTTTGTTTGGCCCCCTACAAAAGAAACCATGGAAACAACCAGGGCAGCAATTACAGCAAGGCTAAATATTAATTTTCTAAACCTACTCATTTTATTCACCTCCTTTCCTTTAAAATTCATTTTTTTTAATATTCACCTCCTTTCCGTCAATATTCATTTAACAAAACCACTTTCTAAATCCCTTTTCTCTTCAACCAAATATCTGTAGTTACAGCTCCAATTATTATAAGACCTATCATGAGAGTCTGCCAAAAGGGAGAAACTCCTATAAGAATAAGTCCATTTCTCAATATACCCATAATTAATGCACCAAAAAGCGTTCCAATTATTGTGCCCTCCCCTCCTGCAAGGGAGGTCCCACCGAGTATCGTTGCAGCTATCACTTCAAGCTCCAGACCCGATCCGATAATCCCTTGCACGCTTGATAAAAAGGAGAGGTTGAGAAGCCCGGCTATTGCACACAAAAAACCTGTAATCATAAATGCTAAAATTTTCACACGAAATACATTAATACCTGAGGCTCTTGCAGCTCTCTCATTCCCACCAACGGCTCTAAGATGAAAGCCGTATGAGGATTTGTCGTAAAGTACATAACCTGATATCATTACAATAACAAGAAAAATCATCATCATTGGGATATTTCCAAAAATCTTACCCTGTCCTAAATAAATAAATTTATCAAGATTTAGATCTGTTACCGTCTTCGAACTAATATACACAGATAAGCCATTACTTAATAATAGATAGACTCCACGCGTTACGTTAAGCATTCCAAGCGTGACAATGAGAGCCGGTATTCTTACATATGTCACCAATATTCCATTCAAAAATCCAATAAAAATTCCAACAATCAGAGCAATGATTATTGCAGCCCATACCGGAACTCCATTTGTCATAAGTAGTCCTGCTGAAACAGCACATAATCCGTAAATACCTCCCACAGAGAGATCTATCTCCCGTGAAACAATTACTAAAGTCATCCCTACAGCCATTATTCCCGTAAGAGATATCTGGCGTACAACATTTAAAAGATTTTCCACTTTGAAAAAATACGGAGACGCAAGAGAAAAAGCAGCGAACAACAAGATAAACGCTACGAATATTCCGGTTTCCTTTATCTTGAAAAATCTAAATGTAAACTTTCTCTTAGCTATCATTTCAAAAGACTTTGCTTATCTATAATTATCTGGTCATTCATGTCCTTTGCCCTCTTTGTTGATCGGTACTTCTTGGCGGATACTTGCCGTAATCATTAGCTACATCGTATAGGGTAACGATATTTTTAGGAGGAACATTCGACTGAATTATATGAACCTGATTAAAGATAAAGCCGCCACCTGGCGCAAAATCTGTTATCCTCCTTTTAACCTCTTTTTCAACATCCATCGGCGATCCAAAAGGCAAAATGCTCTGGGTATCACAGCCTCCACCCCAGAAAGTAATCTTATCCCCATATTTCTCCTTCAGCATTCTGGAATCCATGTTAGCGGCTGAGACTTGTACTGGGTTTATAGCATCTATGCCGAGTTCTATGTAATCGCTAATCAACTCCTCAATTGAGCCGCAAACATGAAGAAGCAAGAAAGCCTTTGAATTCTTTTTAATGAACTCCCATAGCGCTCTTTGTCTGGGCTTTACGACTTCACGATAAATCTCCGGGCTTATTACAAGCCCGTTCTGCGTTCCTATATCTTCCCCTCCAACCATTATCACGTCCACATAATCTCCTACCTGATCTAAATATCTCTTAGCATATTCAATATTTGCCCGCACGAGCTTATCCATCAATTTTTCTACAAACTGCCTATTCAAAATAAGGTCGGTAAAGAATCGCTCATATCCCATTAATCCGCTGGCAGCTTCAAATATGCTTCCTCCAAAACTTCCTACCAATGCATACTCCGAATTCTCATACCAGTATCTTGCTTCTGACCTCAAGTCATCCAAATATATGTCAAGATTGTTTACATCAGGAAGCTTGTAAAATGAAAATGGGGCAGGCCATACAAAGTCATCCAAATCATCAATTGTAGCATTGGCAAGAGGCCAGTAAATGTGGTCAAAGTAATGTCCATTAAATGGCATTCTTGCAACCACATTATCACCTTCATAAGCTATCCTTGAACCATCAGGAAGCGTGACAGGTCGCCAGCCATCAGGAACTTGACAGAGTGATCCATCTGCTAATTTATCTGGTCTCCACTTTTCGTTACGAGGTAACACCGCCTTCAGATCTACATTAAACCTTTGAAGAACCTCCTCATCAGGTATGACTATTTGCTGATATAGATCAAATATTCTGCATTCGGTCTTTATACCAAGATAGCTACAAAGACGATTGTAAGCAATTGCGGAAATGCCAGATGGACCAACGCATCCAAAATCGATAGGTACCCGGTCGGGTTCTTTATGCTCAAGTGCCATCCTGACCCTTTCTCTGGAAGTCATTAAATCCTCCTCTTTTATCTATAAATTTTAACTTTGTATTTAGGTACTATCTTACCTTTTCTCTATCTTCTTCTCTAACTCTTTCCTTCTAGCCTCGTAGAATCGTTGTATTTCTTTATTTAAAGTTTCCGGACTGATGCCCAGAATCTCGGTAATCTTTTTAGTCTGGATCTTAGAAGGGATGAGTCCCCGGTCTCAAAGTGCTCCACAGTCTCTACAGTGGCATTTCGGCATTATCTTATCTCTCCTTAATTTGTTTTTTTAGCTCTTTCTTTTTGGCCTGATAGAACTGGGAAAGCTCTTTATTAAATGTTCCCCTATCAAGATCCAGAATCTCAACAATCTTCTTAATATGGTTCTCAGAAGGGATGAGTCCTCCTGTCTCAAACTGTGAAATATAGATTTGTG
>NMQN01000323.1 GCA_003575245.1 Candidatus Atribacteria bacterium 1244-E10-H5-B2
GCTCAAATATCTGCGGTTAAAGCCTACAAAGAAGATGAATTTATCTTTAAAGAAGGTGATGAGGATTCCTCTTTTTATATAATGATCAGAGGCTGTCTACGTATTATCAAATACAATGAAAGAAATGAAGAGATTATTTTAGCCGATATATGCACTGGAGGATTCCTGGGAGAGACGTCTATTGTTAATGAAAAACACCGGGTAAATGCCGTGGCCAGTGAATTTGTAGAACTGCTCTTTTTGGAGCAGGAAAATCTTGAACTTTTGATTAAAGAAGATCCTAACCTGGGAAATAAATTATTATTAGTATTTTTGGAAAAATTATCTATAAAACTGGATAAAACCAACCGTTTATTCCAGGCGGATTATATATTGGGCAGCTCCTCCCTTTCAGATATGGATTAATTATTTACAATGTCATTGCTAACCCAAACCAGATATTTATAAGAAGGAATAAAAAATGTTTAAACCAAAATTCAAATATACCAATAAAACAGTTAAATTACTTACCAGAATCTCTGCCGCCAGAGAAACAATTCTCCATTCACCTTTAATCCCAAAATGGAATGTCACTTTAAGACAGGAAGCAATAATCCATAGTGCCCATTCATCTACCAGCATTGAAGGAAATAGATTATCCCTGGAACAAGTAAGCGAATTAGCACGGGGAAGAGAAATAACGGCTACTCGAAGAGATAAGCAGGAAGTTTTAAATTATTTAGACGTGTTAAAAAATATTAAAAATCTGATTAAAGATAATTTTATAACTGAAAAAGATATTTTAATTATTCATCGTATGGTAACTAGGAATACTTTAAATAATCCTGCTGACTCTGGGATCTATCGCAACCATTATGTAGTAGTGGGAAATAGATTTACCGGAGAGGTTTTTTTTAGACCTCCTCAAAATCTGGAAGTGCCGGGATTGGTTAAAAATTTACTTGAATGGACAAACTCGGAAAAATCGAAAGAACTGGATCCGATTATTGAGGCAGGAATCGTCCATTATGAATTTGTCAGAATCCACCCCTTTGTTGATGGTAATGGTAGAACAACGAGAGTTTTGGCTGCTTTAATTCTCTATTTACGCGGCTTTGATACCAATCAATTCTTTTGTCTTGATGATTACTATGATTCTGATAGACCAGCATACTATAAAGCATTGCAAAGCGTTAAACCAGATACTTTAGATTTGACCAATTGGTTGGAATATTTTGTCGAAGGAGTAAATATAAGCATCGAAACAGTTAAAGAAAGAATAGTAAGACTCAGTAGCAAAAGACTAAGGAAAGCAAAAGGCAAACAGATCGCCTTAACCGAAAGACAGATGAGAATTATAGAATTTATAAATCAAAATGGAAAAATAACCAATCGAGATGTAAGAGAAATGTTTAAGCTCTCCAATCGAGCTGCCTTAGATGAAATAAATAAACTTCTCGAATTACAGGTATTGAAATCTCAAGGCAAGGGTAGAGTTCTTCATTATATAATGTTATAATATTCATGATTATATTCACGATAAGGCTCATGATTTTACATATTATAATCTTACAAAGATGCTTGATCATATTCATAATAGAGAAAAAAATAAAGGATAAGATGCAGAATACAATAAAAAATCCACTAATACCAGTTTTAAAAAGGGGAGGTTCCTAATTAAATAAAGAGACCTCTCAAATTTGAAAACAGAGAAACTCTTTCAATGGCAATGGTAGATTACGATTATAATGGTGAAGTATTTGACTTCGATGATGTCTTTTATGCCGAGGATTTAAAAAAGAATAACTGAGAAGTCCGTTCTGGCGCCGATAAGATAGATGGACAAATCATGATTATCTATATAGATATTTTTAGAAATGAGAAAAGGGAAGTGAAAAAATTAAAGGATTTTAGGAAATGAGCAAAGATATAAATAAATTTCATCTATTGGTAACTCCATATCAAAATAGAATGCTTCCTATTTATAGCTGGTATCATTTTAACCACAGTTTCTCAAGGGATTTAGTTTGGTATTTAATAGATAAATTTAACCTTGGCTCTCAAAGTAATATATTAGATCCATTTTGCGGGAGTGGAACAACTTTATTAGCTGCGAAAGAAAAGGGAATATCTGCTATAGGAATAGATATTTTACCACTTTCTGTATTTATTTCTAACGCTAAGTTACAGAATTATGATATTAAAAAAATTAGGCATAAGGCTAAAGAACTTAACGAGCTTCTGGACAATAATACCAACCATCCTGTATCGATTCCAGAAATTACAATACTTCGTAAGGTCTTTGACGAAAAGATGTTATTCAGTATCTTTGCTATTAAGAATTGGATTCAAGGGATTAAAGATGAAAATTTGAGATATTTTTTCCTTACATCTCTTCTTTCTATAGTTGAACAGATA
>NMQN01000789.1 GCA_003575245.1 Candidatus Atribacteria bacterium 1244-E10-H5-B2
TTTCTTTTTGATTTTTATTAGTTTATATTATAGCATTAGATAAAAATAATAATTAAATTAGTAATTAGTGTTAAATAGAAGATACAGGATGAATTAGTTAACTGGTTTTCTATTTAGCTAGTTTAATACTAATAATTTATTAACCATTAACCAGCTAACCAAGTAACTAACTAACCAATCAAGATATACAATTAAATTTAGATATTATCAAAATATTATATCATAAAATGGAAAAAAATAAAGGCAAAAAATAGCCATGCAATCCTCTTGTTTTCAAGGACGCATGGCTATTTTAAAAAAACTAAAACAAATCAGTGTTTTTAAATTCTGTTATTTTGTAATTCTCCAATCCTTGAAATGTTCTGCAGCCAGCGAAGAATAGGTACGTGTAAGATATGGTTTGGTCATATTTACAAAAGTATAGAAATAGATGGGAGACATAGCAGCTTCTTCTTCACAGAGTATTTGTTCTGCTCTCTTGTAGAGTTCCAACCTCTTCGCCGGATCAGATTCACGAGCTGCCTCTTCCACTACCCTATCAAATTCCGCATTATGCCATTTAATTCTATTGTTACTATCGGTAGAGTGAAAAACTTCATAAACCCAATTGTTAGCATCAGGGTAATCAGCACACCAACCCAAACGGTAGATCTGAGGAGCATCCTCATTTATAGTATTGAGATACACCTTCCACTCCTGGTTAGTTAAAATAACCTCTACTCCTAATACTTCCTTCCACATCTGCTGAATGGCCTGGGCAATTTTCCGATGACTCTCAGAGGTGTTAAACATAAGAGTAATTTCTGGTAATCCTTCGCCTCCAGGGTATCCTGCGTCAGCTAAGTATTTTTTAGCTGCTTCCGGGTCATAACCTATACCCACACCTTCTTCAGGGGGTACATGACCAAAGATTCCCGGGCAGGTGAAGGTAGTGGCTGGTGTTTGATTACCTTTAGTAACATAGTCTATTAAAGATTGTCTATCAATAGCAGCAGAAAAAGCTTTACGGACTAAAGGATTATCCATCGGTGGTTTGGTATTATTAAATCCATAATAATAGGTACATAATCGAGGGGCGATAAATAATTCTTCACTTAATACCGGATCTGCTTTTATCCTATCTATATCATCTAAGGGAAGGTCCACAGAATCCAATATCCCGTCTTCATACATAGCCATAGCAGTAGAAAGTTCTACAACCATCGTACAATAAACTTTTTCTATCTGCACCTTATCAGCATCAAAATAATCAGGATTTTTCTCCATAATTATTTCGTCGTGATGGGCCCACTTTGTCAAAAGGTAAGAACCATTGGTAACAATATTTTCCGGTTCAGTCCATTTTTCACCATATTTCTCGATAGTCCACTTAGGTACAGGTCTGGCAACCCACATTCCAGCAATAGCAGGGAAGTAACCAGCAGGTTGATTTAAGGCAAACTGAATAGTATAATCATCTATTGCTTTCACTCCTATGTGATCCAGGTCAGTTATCTCACCGGTGTTTACTTCTTTAGCTCCTTTAATAATGTAAAGTACATAAGCATAAGTAGAAGCAGTAGCCGGGTCACAGGTTCTCTTAACTCCATACTCTATATCATGAGCAGTAACCGGTCTTCCGTCAGTCCATTTGACATCTTCTCTCATATGAAAAGCCCAAACCAGTCCATCTTCTGATACTTCCCAGGAAGTAGCCAACTCTGGTACGACCGCCATAGTCAAATCATCAAAATCGGTTAAACCCAAAAATAGCTGTTCTATTACAAGTATTGAAGTAGTATCGGAACCTAAAGCAGGGTCCAGAGTGGGGGGTTCGCCAGCGCTGAAATTCCAATATAGTGTTACCGGTGCTGTGAGAGCTGCTAAACTAAATCCCATTATCAGACTTAAAGATAGTATTAATATTAAAATGCTTCTTTTCATTATTAATTATTCTCCTCCTTTGTCTTTTAAATTTATTATTTATAAACTAAATCTTCAAAATATTTATATTCCTTTTTTACACCTCCCCCTTTAATTTAATTTGCCTTTTCGCTTTTTTCCGTTCTTATCAATCATACAAATTAAAATTAAAATTTATTTAAAAATCCTTTACACTCGTATACTCGAAAAGGCGAATTATCATCCTGTATTAATATATACTCTATCGTACCCTGAAAATCCTTCTTTTTCAAAAATATTTTTAAAAATTTTTCTCTTATCCCCTTCCTCTTACTCCGCCTAAGAATTTATCCTTCTTTAATTTTGGGTTAAATCCCTTCTTGTGCATTACCCCTTTAAGATAACTCATATACTCTTTCCTTTGTTCAACCATCTTTATCTTCTCTTTTTTGAGCCATTCTTCTTTCTTTTTCTTTCCTATTTCTCCCTTGCCTTCTTTCTCTCTTCGTCGG
>NMQN01000839.1 GCA_003575245.1 Candidatus Atribacteria bacterium 1244-E10-H5-B2
ACAAAAAAACAATACATTATTCGAAAAAGTTTTGAATTTTGAATTATGGTTTTTCGCTTTCCGCTTTGCGTTTTTAGCTTTAATACTATACGCCAAACACTATACACTATAAAATGTACACATTACGATTAAAGAAGGAGAAAGAAATGTTAGATATAAAACTTATACGTTCTAATCCGGGGAAAGTAAAAGAGGCATTAGAAAAAAGAAAAGAGAAAATTAATCTTGATGAGATATTAAAACTTGACCAAAAAAGAAGAGAATCGTTATTAGAAGCAGGTGCTTTAAAAGAAACAAGAAACACAGTGAGTGAAGAAATCGGAAAATTAAAGAGGGAAAAGAAAGACGCTCGGGGAAAAATTTTAGCTATGAAAGAAACATCAACAAAGATTAAAGAATTAGATATTCGGATTAAAGAAATCGAAGAAGGAACAGCTAAAATTTTATTGGAAATTCCTAATATTCCCCACGAAAGCGTGCCGGTTGGGGAAGGCGAAAAGGATAATACAGAAATAAGAAGATGGGGAGGGCCTCCTAAGTTTGATTTTACTCCTTTACCCCATTGGGACATCGGCGAAGCTCTGGATATACTCGATTTTGAACGAGGAGCAAAAATAACCTCAGCCCGCTTTACCGTATTAAAAGGGATGGGAGCTAAACTGGAAAGAGCTCTAATTAATTTTATGCTCGATCTTCATACCAATGAACACGGGTACAAAGAAATATTTCCTCCTTTTTTGGTAAATTCTGAAACCATGACTGGTACCGGGCAGCTGCCCAAATTTGAAAGTGATTTATTTAAATGTGAAAATGGTCTTTATCTGGTGCCGACCGCTGAAGTTCCTTTAACCAATCTTCATCGACAGGAGATTTTAAATGAAGATGATTTGCCTCTTTGTTATACTGCTTATACTGCTTGTTTCCGTAAAGAAGCAGGCTCTTATGGTAAAGATGTAAGAGGTTTAATCAGGCAGCATCAATTTAATAAAGTGGAGTTAGTAAAAATTTGCATACCGGAAAATTCTTATAGTGAGTTAGAGTCCTTAACCATGAATGCTGAGGAAGTTTTAAAAAGATTAGAAATACCCTATAGGGTAATTGTTCTTTGCACCGGGGACATGGGGTTTGCAGCAGCCAAGACCTATGATATAGAAGTATGGCTGCCGGCTCAAAAGAAATATAGAGAGATATCATCCTGCAGTAATTGTGAAGATTTTCAAGCCAGGAGAGCAATGATAAGATATCGTTCAAAAGAAAAAGAGAAAGTGAATTTTGTTCATACCTTAAATGGTTCTGGTTTAGCCATTGGCAGGACCCTGGTTGCCATATTAGAAAATTTTCAGCAGAAGGACGGAAGTGTAGTTATTCCCGATGTCCTTCGCCCATATATGGGAGGGCTTGAAAAGATAACTCGGTAACTAATATTCCCTCACCCCGGGAGGGAGAGAGTTAGGGTTAGGGTGAGGGGGATAAGTTTTTCTTGACCAGCAAGATAGAGAGATGTTATTCTTTATAAGTAAAAAATAGATAAACAGTGGAGGGGTGGCAGAGCGGCCGAATGCACCGGTCTTGAAAACCGGCGATACGAAAGTATCCGTGGGTTCAAATCCCACCCCCTCCGCCAGATTTTAATTACCCTAACAACACGGCGTACCCTAAGAAAGAAAAGAATAGTTACTGCTTTTGTTTTTCCAATCTTTTTTTGTTCTTTTTATTCACGCGATACTCGATACTAATATAAATTTGACATTAATTTATAATGTGATATAATTCTTTTTGTTTAAAAGCTATTAGACAATAACACAGATATACAGACACAGATAGCTTTTTCATTTTAATACCTCCTAAACTCGCCTTGCTTTTAAAGCAAGGCGAGTTTTTTATTAAACCTATTAAACCTACCAGGGGACGGTTCCTTGGCAGGTTTTCCGACAATTTTTCCATTTTTCCCCCAATTGTTGCCATACAGTACAGTAGTCACAGAATATGATATAATTATAAAAACTTATCTATTTTTGTAATCGGAGGTAAAAAAATGAATAAGATTGAAAGATTAATGAACACCATTATTATATTAAAGACCCATCCCGGTATCCAGGTAGAAAACTTAGCCCGGATACTTAATATCTCTTGCCGTACCATCTATCGTGACTTTAATACCTTGGCCCTTGCCGGTCTACCAGTACACTCTTCCACCGGGCCTCATGGCGGCTACTATATCGATGAACACTACTTCCTTCCCCCACCTTAAGATTTACCGGTGAAGAGGCCGCCTCCTTATTCTTGGCCGGAAACTTTCTCCTCCAGCAAAAAGGATTCCCTTACCAGAAACCTATGTACCTTGCCCTGCTCAAAATCGAAAACCTTCGGGATAAAGACAACAGTCTTTT
>NMQN01000395.1 GCA_003575245.1 Candidatus Atribacteria bacterium 1244-E10-H5-B2
TTTACCTAACGATATTAAAAAAAGATTAAAATTTATTATGGTAAATAATTTAGATGAAGTTTTAAAAATTGCCCTTACCAGAAGTCCTTTTTAAAATAGTCGTTAGTGAATAGTGAATAGTCTTTAGTACAAGAAGACACGTCACATTGTGCCCCTACAACACATTAATTATTATGGGCAGACACAAGGTCTGCCTGTACTTTTCTCTCTATTATTTTCTTAACCAACCAACCAGTTAACTAACTAACTGGCTAACTAATCCTACACGAGATACGACTTAGAAATTGACAGATAATCATATTTATAGTAATATATTGAAAATAATAATAAAATCTAAGAAGGGAAGAGTAGAATAAAATTAGATATAATTTTATTCGAAAGTCATCCCTAAGCTGTTAATCTGAAAAACAAGAGTAGGATTCACCGACAGTTACGTTATAACTTAAACATTGAGAGCCTGTTTAATATAGATATTATAGAAATGTCTTAGACAGGAATTAAGGTGGTACCGCGGATAGACTCCTTTCGTCCTTTTGAGAAACGAAAGGGGTTTTTTGTTTTTAAGCTTAAGGAGGAAAAGATAATGAAAAAAATAAATGATGAGATACCTTCAGTATACAATCCTAAAAAAGTTGAAGAAAAATGGTATAAATTCTGGTTAGAAAAAGATTATTTTAAAGCAAAGCATAATCATAATAAAGAAAATAATTTTTCTATCGTTATACCTCCACCCAATGTCACAGGAGCATTACATATCGGCCATGCTTTAAATAATACTTTACAAGATATTCTAATTAGATGGAAAAAAATGGAAGGTTACAATACTCTTTGGCTTCCAGGGACTGACCATGCCGGAATCGCCACTCAAAATATAGTGGAAAGAGAAATTGCCAAAGAAGGAAAAAGCAGATACGATTTAGGGAGAGAACAATTTGTAGAAAGAGTATGGGAATGGAAAGAAAAATACGGAAATAATATTATAGACCAATTAAAAAAACTGGGATTTTCTTGTGATTGGTCTCGATTAAGATTTACTTTAGATGAAGGTCTTTCCAGGGCTGTTAGAAAGGTATTTGTACAATTATATAAAGAAGGTCTGATATATCGAGAAAATTATGTAATAAATTGGTGCCCAAGATGCCAGACTGCTTTGGCTGATATTGAGGTTGAATCAATTGAAGAAGATGCAAATCTGTATTATGTAAATTATCCCATAAAAGATTCTAAAGGAGAGATTATAACTGTCGCTACCACCCGTCCTGAAACTATGCTCGGTGATACTGCGGTAGCAGTTCATCCCGATGACAAAAGATATAAAAAATTTATCGGTAAAACCGCCATATTACCTTTAATGGAGAGAGAAATACCGATAGTAGCTGATAGCTATGTCGATCCCGAATTTGGTACCGGGGCAGTAAAAATCACACCTGCTCACGATTTAAATGATTTTGAATTAGGAAAACGTCAAAAACTACAAGTAATTAATATATTAAATAATAATGGTACCATGAATGAACAGGCAGGAAAATTTAAAAATTTACCCGTGTTTAAATGTCGAAAAAAAGTTTTGAATGAATTAAGAAAAAAGGGATTATTAGATAAAACCGAAGATTATAAACATTCTATCGGGCATTGTTATAGATGTGGAACTGTTATTGAACCATATCTTTCTAAACAATGGTTCGTTAAAATGAAAGAAATTGCTGAACCGGCAATTTCTGCCGTAGAGGACGGTAGAATTGAATTTATTCCTTCTCGTTGGGACAAAGTTTATTATGACTGGATGAGAAACATTAAAGATTGGTGTATATCACGTCAGTTGTGGTGGGGGCATCGTATCCCGGTCTGGTATTGTCAAGATTGTGGAGAAATAATCGTAGAATTAGATAATCCTACAATCTGTAAAAAATGTGGAAGTCATAACTTACTGCAAGACCCGGATGTTTTAGATACCTGGTTTAGTTCTGCTTTATGGCCTTTTTCTACCTTGGGTTGGCCGGAAGAAAGTGAAGATTTAAAATGTTTTTATCCTACTTCAGTGTTAGTTACCGGTTTTGATATAATTTTCTTCTGGGTAGCTCGAATGATAATGATGGGATTAAAGTTTCGAGGTGAAGTACCATTTAAACAAATCTACATAAATCCCTTAATTAGAGATGTAAAAGGTAAAATAATGAGTAAATCAAAGGGAAATGTTATAGATCCCTTAACGATTGTCGAAGAATATGGATCTGACGCCTTAAGAATTACTCTTACCTCACTAACTATTCAAGGAAATTTTATCTGTTTATCTGAGGAAAGAATTAAAGGATTTAGAAATTTCACTAATAAAATATGGAATGTGTCAAGATTTTCTATAATGAATCTCACAGATTTCGATATTGAT
>NMQN01000207.1 GCA_003575245.1 Candidatus Atribacteria bacterium 1244-E10-H5-B2
GAAAGGCACATAGTCTCAGCAAATTATGCTGATTTTCCAAAGGCAAAAAGGCAGTGGCTTCTTACGGGGTTCGGGATCTGCAATAACGATGAGTTTCATGGAGATATCGCTTTTTACTATGAAGTGATATCAGATAGCGAAAGTAAAGGGCTAACCATAAAATGCTACCAGCCAGAGCACCCGGTACCAGAGAAGAAAGAAGATTTTAAGTTGATAAGCACCGAAAAAGTTAAAATTCAATAAAATAAATATTAAAAAATAGGGGAGGATAAAAAAATGAGTGGCTTTAACTGTCTAGTTATCCATAGAGAGGAGCAGGACATAGCAGGATTAATGGCTCCTTTCAGTGAAGAACTAGTAGTCAAACCTTATATTAGAGAGACCAAGGAGAATTGTTATAGAAAATACTTACAGGCAAAAGACGATGCTAAAAATAAACCTGGCAGTTTTTTTGCTAAAAAGCAAGAGAAAGAGGCCGATATTATCGGCATGAGCTTCGAAAGGTTTAAAAAATGGTACTGGGGAGAGGGCAGTATATGGGATGAAGAAGGGAATTTATTAACTACTCATAACCCCGACGGGCGATGGCATTACTATGTGGTCGGGGGGAGATGGGAAGATTTATTACTGAAGAAGGATGGCACCAGATGTAATAGATGCTTAGTTAGGGATGTAGATTGGGGTAATCTCCTTGATCCAGAGAAGGATAAAAAATATTACAAGAGAATATGGGATATAGTTATAAAAAAAGGCGAAGAGATAACTGCTAAGGAACGGGAAGAGTTCCGAAGTTGGTTAATAGAGGACCCAGAATATTACAAAAAGATTTATAGATCAAAAGAGGAATTTATCAGACGAAATCTAGCCTTCACCACTTTCGCGGTGGTAACCCCAGACGGAAAATGGCATAGTCGAGGGAAAATGCTCTACTTCGGGATAAGTGATGAGACTGAGGAAGGGATACGGAATTGGACTCTCGATTTTTATGACCATTTTATTAAACCGTATTTAAGCAAAGACTATTTGGTCACCGTGCTCGATTGCTATACCTAGATAAGGCAAGGGATAAATTTTGACAAATGCCTATGAAAAGGATTAAAATAATCTAAAAAAGGATGGTACAGATAATAAGATGGATATTAAAAATTTAAAGAAATTGAGAGAAAGAGCAAGATTAACCCA
This sequence comes from Candidatus Atribacteria bacterium 1244-E10-H5-B2, assembly GCA_003575245.1. Next base: position 1,183 of record NMQN01000207.1, read on the forward strand.
ATCTCAACTTGCATCTAAAGTTGGGGTCTCATCCTCAACTATTTTTCGGTGGGAAAAAGGGGGGCATATTCCCCACCCCGAGCGATTGAAAAAACTTGATCGAATATTCAGTCACCTATTGGGGAAAAATTACAGCTTAAATCTCGGGGAAGAGGAAATTAGATAGGGCAAAAGAAAAAGCCATCCAATCTGTTTTTGTCTTGCCTTTTAGAATTATGAAAACTTGACATCCTTCTAACCTTTATCTATAATATAGATAAAAGAATAAGCCCGCTATCAATATTGAACCGAGATAAGCGGGCTCGAACAGAGCCGAAGTCCTTACGGTTTTCTCCTGGCTCCTAATTTATTATATCATATAAAGGAAAAAAAACAATAGAGGCTTGGCTTCTGTTAAGAGTTCAGGCCCTTATTTATTAGGAGGCAAAGAAAAAAATGATAATGAATCCGATTAAAAAGAGGAGAGTGGAGAAGAGGCTGACCCAGGTGGAATTGGCTCTTCTGGTAGGGGTATCCCAGGTATATATTTCCCAGTTTGAGACCGGAGGACTCACCCCTTCTGGGATCCAGACTAAAAAGATTACCGAGATTCTGGGCATAGATGAAGAAACCTTGAATCGGGAACTTCATCAATTCTACGAGGCTAGAAAGGAAGAAATAAAGAAGAGGATAGAGGAGAGGTAAGATGGCACCTAAATATAAATGTAAAAATTGTGGAGCAGTTTGGCATGGCTGGGGAGTAGGAAAGGTCTGCAAAAAATGCGGGGGCAAATTAGAGCCTGTTCCCAAAAATAGTGCTATCAAAAAATGAGGCCGGGCCTCCACAGGGTGGATGTTAAGAGTTACTCACCCGCCAAAATCGCCGGGGCTTCGCCTCTTACCCAACCACCTAACGGAGGACCCGGTAAATCGAAAGGGGTTTTAACAATGATAGTGGTTAAAATCTTTAAAGACAATGCCAAAAAATTTGCCAATTTAATTACTGCTGTTACCTTTGAGTCTTGCAAGAAGCGATTAAGATTATATTTCTCCGATCTTGAAAAAGTTAAGGAAAGGATAATTTCCGGAGAGATTATCGATCTTCCTCACATGACTTTACAGAGAGATAGGAGAGTAAACGAGGAAAAGAGGATCAGGAATGAGCGAAGAAGACATCTAATGCAAATAAGTAAGAAGAAGAGGAAATCTCAGGAAAAGCAAGT
>NMQN01000341.1 GCA_003575245.1 Candidatus Atribacteria bacterium 1244-E10-H5-B2
TTATGAACTCTTTCTGATTGTAAAATTAATTCTTCTGGTGTAATATGTTTACCGGTAACTCCCTCGAAAAGCCAGCAATAATTTTCCACATGTTCAGGAACTTTTGCGGCTTCCATTCCATGATATTTCTGTTTGTTGTCTTCCGGTTCAATATCATTCCAGGGTAATTTACAGAGACCGACAATAGAAAACCAGGTTCGGAATAAGGGGAAATAATGGAGCGCTTCGGCTTTATCTTCAAAAGTAGGAATCTGGTTATTTACCTGGTCCATAAAGATAAGCCAGGACTCGTCATGTTGGGGTCCTTTGTTTGCAATTCCATATCCTCCCTGCTGAGCCAAAGATTCTTTAGTTACATATTCGGAAAATTCCATGCCTTTACATTCCATGCCTATATCTTGTAGAAATTTTGCATTTGCACCATATTTTTCTGCTAATATTTTCTTTATCTGTCTGATACCTAACCCGGCAATTTTACCAAATCCTTTTCCTTCTGCCATCTGGTGAATTAATTCTAATGCTGCCTTGGTATTTCCAAAATTAAGCTCTAACCCCTCAGTAATTTCTTTATTTATAATATTATTTTCGTAACACTCCATAAGAAAAGCCATAGTGGTACTGACTCCGATAGTGTCCATCCCGTAATTATCACAATAAAAATTGGCTTCTAAGATAAAATCAGGGTCAAAACATCCACAACTCCCTCCAAATCCGGCAGTAGTTTCATATTCCGGTCCATCCACTATAACTTTTTCTCCTTTTAAGGGTCCTGTTGTTAATTCAAAATCATCTACTGCATGAGAACAACGCATAGCGCAGCCCACCCAACAGGAATCACCTGCTTGTTTCTGGGTCATACGTTGCTGCCACACTTTGGAATCTATTTTGAAAGCATCAGGATGTGAACCAAATTTAAAATTATGAACAGGCAAACAATTATAATTCTGCATATGGTCTAATAAATTAACTGTCCCTATTTCTCGCATTCCATTTTGAATATGATCTAATCCTAATATTTCTTTAGTTAATCTTTGCCCAGCTTTTTTAACAAGCTCGGGATAAGCTGCATTATTAGAGCCTGCATTTACCCCGGAATATTTAACCACAATTGCCAAAATTTTCTTATCCCGAAAGACACTTCCTGTTCCTCCGCGCCCAGCTTGTTTAATCCGAACTTTCCTGCGACGCACATCATACCAGGTAACATTTAAAATTCCTAAATTGGTATTTTCTGCACCTCTTCCGGAAGAAACAATGCTAAGATTTCTTTTATCTTTTTCATCATCAGCATATCTTTCAGTCAGTTTTTCGATAAGTAAATAAGTATCTGAATTTATTCCCGGAACTTCTTCAATAATAACTTTTCCTTTATTGCCATCAATAAAAATAATCACATCTTCTCTGGCCTTACCTTGAATCTCTAAAAGATCCCAACCAGAAAATTTTAAAAAAGGAGCGAGATAACCTCCTACATTATTATCGTTAACTGTTCCGGTCTCCGGTGAAAGAGTTACTATATGGGCCTTGCCCGTACCGGAATATTGAGTAACCCCGCAAATAGGCCCGGTACAAAAAATTATTTCATTTTCAGAGTCGTTCCATTTTGTCTTTGAGGAAACAGCATCCCATAAATACCATATACCATAACCACGTCCTCCGGTAAAGGTTTCCTTTACTCGAAGTTCGATGGGTTTTTCTTCAATCTTATTTTCTGAAAGGTTAATATATAAACGTCTATCAGTATAACCTTTTTCTACTTTTCCCGGCTCAAATTCAAAAGATGTTAATATTTTTTTATTTTTTTTTCTTCCTTCAAACATTGATTTTTTCTTATTCATTTTCATTAGCTCACTCCTTTTTATTATTTCATTCCTCCTTTTAATTCTTAAAAATATTTCTAAGTCGTTTAACTTTTTTTAGGTTTATATTTTTATTTATTTAAGTATTTAATCGCATCTCCCACAGTCTTCATCTTTTCCGCATCTTTATCTGGAATTTCTAAATTAAATTCTTCCTCGAAAGCCATTATCAGTTCAACTATATCTAAAGAATCTAAACCCAGACCATCAACAAAAGAAGAATTTTCCGTAATTTTGCTTTCATCGACTCCTAATCGATCTACGATTATCTTTTTTATTCTGTCCATGGATTCCATTCTATTCTTTCACCTCCCTTCACATTATCATGCAACCACCACCTTTAAAACAACCCTACTCCCCTCAGAGAAAAGGTTTTAAAAGGAGGGAAGTAGGGGACGGCAACCCGGAGAACTCTGGAAGAAGACCGGACTACCGGGATACGATTCCTTTAAAGTACTCTCAAGAGGAGGGTAAATAATCATTGTTAGTTTTTTTTTAAACTTACATAATTTATCTTCTTTTTAAATAATTCAAGAGAAATTTCTCTCTCCCCCATTATCCCTTTTGGTTTTTTAATTAAAACCGCAATCAATAAAACTCCTAAAAGAACAGTTGTGAGTCCTAACATTTCTGGCAGATAAAAGCCAAAGATATTAATTCCCTCTTCTATAGGTGCTAAAATTTCCATAAATAAAGTAATAATTGCGGCACCTATTATTGACCCACTTACACTTCCCATTCCTCCAATAACTATCATTGCTACTACTTCAAAAACCAAAACTATACCAAATGCTGTGGGGAATAGATTTAATATAAGATGAATCCATAAAATTGCACCTATGGCAGTAAAGAAAGCACTAAGACTAAAAGCATATATTTTATATTTTAATAGATTTATTCCCATATGTTCTGCTAAATTCTGATCCTTCCCTATAGAAATAAAAGCCCTTCCTATGTAACTCTTTTTTAACATCAAGGTAATATATATTAAGAGAATTGCTATGCCCCACACCCACCAAATATTAGTATAAGAAGGAAATTGTCTTAAGCCCATAGCTCCATTCGTAATATCAGGCAGGTTTTCGGCAATAGTCGTCATGATTATATTGAATCCCAGTGTTCCTGCACAAAAATACATGCCCCGTAAACGTAAGGCCGGTAAAACTAGAATAACCCCTGCTATAACACCAGATATACCTCCTAACAATAAAGCTGGTAGTAAAGGAAGTTGAATATTTAAAATAAAAGCTGGTAGATGTAAATCCAAAATCCCTTCTTTAAAAGAAGGTGGAAGAGTAAGAAATGCAGCAGTATATGCCCCTACCAACATAATTCCCCCATGACCTATAGAAAAAAACCCTATCCAACCATTTATAATATTTAATGAAATTGCTAATATAACATTTATTCCAAATAGTAAAAATAATATTAACCAAAAACCGGATAATAATTTTTCTAATAGATAAAATGTTACAAAAAACAAACCAGGCCCTAAAATATATTTTAATATAATAATTTTCTTTCCAAATCTCATTTTTTTATCCTGTTACTATTTTATATTTGCCCTGAAAAGACCACTTGGTTTAAAGATAAGTATTATGAAAAATATGATCCACACAAAAAGAGGTTTTGCACCAACAAGTTCCGGAGGTAAATATGCAATAAAGAAAGCTGAGCCAATCGCAAGAAGATAACCCGCAACCACAGCTCCGAAAACATTCCCTACTCCCCCTATAACTGAAGCAATAAAAGCATCAACAACAGGGATGGCTCCCATACTAGCACTAACTGAACCAAACAATATTCCCCATAGTATTCCCGCTACACCTCCAATAAATGAGGCAATTATAAATGTAATTATAATAATTCTTTCGGTATTGATTCCTAAAGTTTCAGCTATTTGGCTATCATAAGATATGCTCCTCATAGCAATACCCAGTTTGGTATTCTTTACAAGATACACAAGTACGGTGCATAATATTATAGTTATTAAAAAAATTAGTATATTTCTTTTGGAAATTATTAAATCCCCTGATAAATATACCCCTTTTAAAGAATTGGGCGTCTTAAAATTTTTCAACCTAGCATCGAAGAGCATTATAAATAAATTTCTCACTACTACCGAGGCACCCAGCGATGTAATAAAAAGAGTAATCATTCCAGCTCCTCTGACTGGTTTAAAAGCTATCTTTTCTATTGCTAATCCAATAACTATTGCGCTAATTAAGCTAATTAAAAAAGCCATCCAATAAGGCAAATTAAAAATAGTTAAAGCAAAATAGGCAGCAAAAGCAGCCGCCATAAAAACTTCACCGTAAGCAAAATTAACTAATCCTATAATTCCAAAAGTCATAGTATATCCTGCTGCTAATAAGGCGAGTATACTTCCCCATCCTAAGGTATTTAATATTTGTTGTAAAAAATAATTCATAAACTATCCTCTTCTTTTTTCATTATGTATATTGATTTAGATAACCCCTAAATAAGTCTCCTTGACCCTCTTATCTTCACTTAGGTCTTTAGCTCCCCCTTCCAAAACAATAGTACCTTTTCTAATTAAATACCCATAGTCTGATATCTCTAAAGCTAATTTTGCATTTTGCTCAACCAGCAAAATAGATACCCCTTCATTATTAATTTCCTTTAATATCTTCCCTATTAACTCTACTAATTTAGGAGCGAGGCCTAAAGAAGGTTCGTCTAATAACAATAAATTCGGTTTACTCATTAAAGCTCGCCCTATAACTAACATTTCTTGTTCTCCTCCACTAAGCGATTCTGCTAATTGATTACCTCTTTCCTTAAGAATAGGAAATATTGAATATACTCGATTTAGACTATTCTCGAGTTCCTCTTTACTTTTTAAAAGATAAGCACCTGCTAGTAAATTTTCCTTAGTTGTCAAATTAGCGAATATACCTCGCCCTTCAGGGACATATGATATGCCCAATCTCGCTATTTTATAAGTAGCAAAATGAGCTATATCTATACCCTTATATTTAATCTCTCCACTTTTTAAATAAGTTTGGGAAAGAATTGTTTTTAAAATGGTTGATTTCCCTACCGCATTCGAACCTAATAAAGTTACTATTCTACCCTGATTAACTATGATAGATATTTTATTTATTATCTCCTTTTTCCCATATCCTGCTACGACATTATTTAATTCAAGCAATGGAACAATGCTCATGAAATACCTCCTAGATAGGCTTCTATTACTCTTTTATTATTTTGAATTCCTTTTGGTGTTCCTCTTCCTATAATATTCCCTTCATTCATAGCAATGATATCATCGCAAATAGTCATTACAAATGTCATATCATGTTCGATGATAATTATAGTTAAATTAAATTTTTCTTTTATTTTATAAATTAGTTCAATTAGCTCTTTCGTTTCATTTGGGTTTAAACCACTCGCAGGTTCATCGAGTAAAAGCAATTCGGGTTTTAATGCTAAAGCCCGAGCAATACTGACTTTCCTTTGTAAAGGGAAAGGAAGATCTTCTGCAATTTGATTTGCTAGGTGGGTAATGCCTAAAAAATCTAAAATTTCTAAAGATTTTTCTTCTATTTGTTTCTCTTCCTGTCTACACTTAGTGGTTTGAAATATTAGATCAAAGAAGTTGTAGCTCATGTGCCGAAAAAAAGCCATCTTAACTTCATCAACTACTTTAGTATATCTTTCCATTCTTATTTTCTGAAAAGTTCTTCCTATGCCTCGATTTACTCTTCTATCCGGCGATTCAGCAGTGATATCAATACCTTTAAATAATATTTTTCCCTTATTGGGCTTATGAAAACCTGTAATTAGATTAAAAACTGTAGTCTTTCCGGCTCCATTTGGACCAATTAAACCTCTTAATTCACTCTTCTTTAAATAAAGAGAAAAATCTGAAATCGCAGTTAATCCTCCAAATTTCTTTTTTAGTCCTTTTATTTCTAATAATAAATTATTTTTGTTTATATAATTATAATCTTGCATTTTAATTCAAACTCTCTTTTTAAATAAGTTTAAAAATAATGGGAAAGAAGTAAATAAAAATATTCTTTCCCATCATTTTACCTATCTTACTTAAAAGGGAGTGTTTCTATCCCTTCTGGAGTGTAGGACTCATATGATTGAAAATCGTAGAAACATTGTGTCCCATCCTTCACAACTTTCCAAACTAGCCCTCTTTCAGGCCAGCCTTCAGATACGAATCTTATAGGTTGTGTTGTCCAAGTAGTTTTTATCTTCATAAGCCCATCTCTTATTGCAACTCTTTTATCTGCGAGACTTGCATCGTCCCACCATGCTTCTCCTTTCTCTTCAATCACAAAAGAAATAGTTTCAGCTAATATCATGAAAGCATCATAACCCATTGTTCCAAATGCACCAGGCTCTTCCCCATTTCTCTTTACATATTCTTCGACAAATTCTTTTGCAGAACCCGAAAGTCCGGGCTGGCCTGCAGAAAAATGGGTTGAGAACATCATACCTTCAACAGCATCTCCTCCAACTTCGATGAGGACTGATGTATCTACACCGTCTGTACCAACTAAGGGAAGGTTAATAGCTAATTCTCTCGCTTGTTTTGCAATTTTAGGAGCATCCTGTGGCCAAGTAGGTAGAATAATCGCCTGAATTCCTAATTTATCTATGTTAGTTTTAAGTCTGGTTAATTGAGCTGTGTAATCAATATCTCCATTATTATAGTTAAGTACAAGTGGAACAGGATTTTCTTTCCCCGTAAATTCTTTCAGGAAATGAATTATATATTCAGTAAGTTTCGTTCCATAAGCACTACCTACATCTTTGAAAATTGTGACTGTATCATAACCGAACTTCTCATAGATATACTTTGCCACTGCTCTTCCTTGGTCATTATCCGGTATAGGGCTCATAAACATATAATCTCCCACTAGAGGAATTGTTGCAGTAGTACCACCAATATCCAAGAAAGGAGTTTTAGCATCCTGAAAAACTTCTCCAGCAGCTGTAGCGAGAGAAATATCATTCCCACCTATACCACCTACTACCTTAAAAGCCTCTAATAAGCGATGAGCTTTGGTTGCAAAGACGGCTGGCTTACTTTGCCCATCGACAACAATAGCTTTAACTGGGTAACCTTTTATTCCTCCTTTTGCATTTAATAAATCCACCGCCACATCTATAGTACGCTTGTTTTCTATACCCATTTCGGCAGCCTCACCAGTTATACTGATAATCACCCCAATTTTAATAGGTTCCTTCTCTTGTCCGGTAGACAAGATATTTAAACTAAAAAACAAGAGAAAAATTATTATACTTCCAATACCATATGATTTAATATTTTTCATTTTTATATAACCTCCTTTAAAACATAAAATCATAATTTATCATCCTTTTAGAAATTTTTATAATTATTAGATTTCCTCTCACCCCCTCTCTAATTTGGCTAACTATTTTTTAACTTTGGTCTCAGTCTAACTGTGGAGTTTTAGTCCCAATCTTTTTCAATTAAACTAAAATTTATCTAATCTCCCCCTCCTATCCACATATTTTGGAAACTGAACATAAATACTTACATCATAGTTAGCCTCCGCATTTTGAGCGATGCGCACATTACCTGTAATGCTAACCAAAAGAGTAGCATCTTCTAAAGAAATCTCTAATTTTTGTGAAATAAAATCAGCCATTCTTTTAGAACCAATTCTAACCGCCTCCCTGAGTGAAGGTGCATTAGAAACAACATACCAATATTCTTTGCTTTCAATAATAGGTGCCGGTATGAATCTATCTCTTATTACTTCAATAATCTCAATAGTAACTTCGGCACCGCATTCAACTCCAATACAAATCTCTGATTCACCCATATTCGCATGAACATCTCCCATTTGTAAAAGTGCACCTTCTACAAAGACAGGGAAATAAAGTTTTGCTCCTATTCCAATCTCTGGGCAATCTATGTTCCCTCCGGT
>NMQN01000072.1 GCA_003575245.1 Candidatus Atribacteria bacterium 1244-E10-H5-B2
TAGAGAAGCCCTGTTATATGTGTAGTAACTTCACAAAGATAGACAGTTTTATTTTTAAAATCAAATCCCACTACATCTAACTCATTTAACCCTTCAAGCCCTCCAACGGGAGGCCTAACATTGTAATTAACAAAATCACATTTTTTGATAATCTTTAGATATGCACCTACAATATATTCCCCGATTCCAGTCTTTATCATCTTTCAATTCTCCTTCTTTTAAAATATCAAAGAAATAAAGCCCTTTTCGATAATTAAGTTAAAATAAGGCCTTCAAATTTCGCTTTTAAGGAGGGTCAAATTCAAAATAGGTAATATCATAAGCGCCCCCTCAAAATTCCCTCATATAAGCGATATATGAGCGTTTTTTAAAATCAAGGAAAGCCTTTGTTTATAACAGTTACAGAGATTTTAGATTAATTTAACCTTCATTTTATTCTGAGGATGTAATCTATTAACTTCTTCTTTTTGTTTATCGCTAACTAATGAAGTGTAGATCTGAGTAGAGGCCAAACTTTTATGGCCTAAAAAGCCCTGGATTCTCCGGATATCCATTCCATTATTTAAAAAATGTGTAGCAATCGAGTGCCTTAACATATGTGGAGTTACCTTTTTATCTATCCCGGCCTCTACTCCGTATCTCTCGATATTCCTTTGAATATTCATTTTAGTTACCCTGGTCCCGGTCCTGCTCAAAAATAAAGCCCTGCTCTTATTGCCTTTCCAAAGATTTCGAGCCTTTAAATAATTCTGCAATATCTTAATAGATTCGTTAGTTAGTGTAGCCTCACGTTCCCGGTTACCCTTACCCAATACCTTTGCGATTCCCCTTTTAAAATCGAGATCCTTTATATCTAAATTAATCAATTCTTTTAATCTGATCCCTGAGGAATAAAATAAATTCAGAATTGCATAATCTCTTTTAGCGGTAAATAATTTATTTCGAGATCTCTTTAGCCAGTAAGATTTATTTTGCCTTCTTTTCTTCAATTCCTCTTTAGCCTTTATTCCTTCCAGGTAAGGCCGGTTAAGTAAAAGTTCAATTTCTTCTATGCTAAGATACTTAGGAATCCTCTTTATTGCCTTCATTTTAAACACCTCTTTTTAAATTTTATGTATATAGTATATATGATAGATTATTTTCTGTCAAGTGTTTTGTTACTTAATGCGTATTTTATAACGAAACACTTAAAACATAAAATCTAAAAATCCTTATTTTATAACGATTCCGGGATAAATATTTCTCTATATATTATTTGTGTTTTGTTATTATCCTTTAAAAAAGTTAGGTTTAAGGCTTTTAAGTGATCATTCTTAACCTTTCCCGAGTGGACTCGAAAATTTAAAAAGCCTTTTACACCTGATATTTTAGCCTTTTTAGGCTTTTCTGAGCCTTTTATGATTTCGTTTTGTTACTATTTAATGAATCCCTTCTATCCTGATTCATACTCTTAGTCTTAGCCCCTATGATTATATAAAAATCTCTCTCATCAATTTTTTCCTCTTTGACTGCATTAACTATCACCTGATAGAAATTATCGAATCTTTTTAAAAAATTTAATCGTTCCGGTAACATTTAGATCGCCTCTTTTTAAAATTTTATTTAACTAAACAAAAAGCGTATGTTCGCCCCCCTGAAATTTCCTCTTTTTATTTTCTCATCTCTCTAATCACTTTTTACCTTCAGAATTGACCCGTCGTAAAATATACTCTTAATTAAACACTTTTAGGAGATACACTCTACTAACCACTCTCTATAAGCCTACTAATGCTATCACCAGTGATAGCACCCTATGCTATCATTTCGGGTCGCTTTTTTTCTAAAATCATAAAACTTGCGCGCCTACTAATGCTATCATTTCGGGTCGCTTTTTTTGAATTTTTTAGGTAAATATGGAGTAATAAATATAATTTCCTTATCTGATATAGCTTTGATTTTCCCTTCTTTAATCAATAATTTATAGGCCGTATCCCACCTTAAAAGCGTTATAATTCGCCTCTTTGACTTTGGCCCCATTGAATATAGCCTTCTATTAATAAAATGATAAAATTCTAATCTCCTTAGAGATCTATCAATAGTTATTTTCGGTATCCCGGTTTCCTCAGTAATATCCGGATTTGTTTTTCTGGTATTTCTCCACCAACTACATTTACTTGACAAAAAGAAATAAATGTCTTTATCTTTAGCAGTAAGTTTAAAAAGCACCCTTGAATCTGTAAATCCTCTCGGTATAGGGTCGTATTGCTCTCTCTTTTCTTTAGGCAATAAATTGCCTTCATTATCATATAAACCGCTTTGATTCAATTCCGGATAAAGATTTACCAGCGTCTTATCTTCGAGATCCATTTTTTCTTTAAATTCTTTTTTGTTCATATTACAAAATCCTTTCTTACCTGGCCAACAGCTAAAGCGAAAGGATTTCACAAACTCCCTAACCGCCGGCCAGGCTAAAGCAAGTGAGATCGATTACCCACTTGCCGGATATCAAACATCATTCAAATATAACCCCTAATGTAAAATTTACCCCCTAATTTGCGTTTCTTTGACCTCTCTGGTATCTTTCTACCTTAATATTTATGAATTAACTTATTTAAGGCCTTTAATATTTCAAGTAGAAGGGATAACCTTAAATTTTCTGCCCGATCAACTACCTTTTTTATTTTTTCCTCAAAATCTTTAATCTCTTCAGTATCTTCAATTTTCAATTTAATCGCTCCTTTCTGATATTAATTTTTCCATTGGTCTATATAGATATTTTTCTTCTGTTCCAAAGGGATTTTATCCCATAAACCATTAATCCCTTTAGCCTCAATTTTACATATACCGCCAATATCCGGATAGGATCTCAACAGAATTTTCAGTTTTGGTATATGCTCTAAATCTTCCCAAAATTCGCTAAGCATTTTCTCAATTTCTTTTTTTGTCTTTAAATAGAAGAGATCCATAATAATTTTATCTCCCTTCATTTTTTAATTGATATATTTATACATAAAATGCTCAAATCTTTTCATCATTTCTTTAATATCTTCTTCGGTTAAAACTACATTATATTCTTCTTTGGCCACCCGGATTATTGTATCGTCTTTTAAATCTTTTCTGTCTTTCACATATAAAGAATAATTTCTCCGGATCGTGTGAAAAGCCTCGAATTTTTCTCTACTGATAAACATAAAATTTTAATCCCCCTTTCGATTTTTTATGATCCCGGTAGAATAACCAGGGGAAAGGATATATCAAGAGGCCAAACGAAAAAAATTCTCTTGATATAAATAAACCCTGATTACCCACCGGGTAAACCGGTCAACTGCCTGGCAGGGATTGACCGGGATATTGATTTTACTTCCTATCGTATATATGCTAAAATCAATTAGTCAGAAGTGGATTCTATAAAATCCATTAAAATTTTTTAGAAAAATGGTATATTAAAGATCGATGGTCTTATATCATTTTTCTGTTATCTACCGTGAAAGTTCGATTACAGGGGAGTTTAACCGCTCCCCTGTTTTCATTTTGAGCCAACACTTTAAAATTTTTATTCTTCTTTTTTTTCAGGCTCTTCCGATTCGCTTTTACCCAAAGTCGCTAAAACCGCTTCTCTGTAAGTAACCTCAATTCCCTGGCCTTTACATTTTTCAATGTATTCTTCAACCTTCTTTTCTTCCGGAGTTAATTCTGCCTTATCAAGGCAAAATAATACCGCATCACGATAACTAACTTCCGGATTTTCTTCAATATATTTTTCTACTTTTTCGAGATCCTGCTTCTCTTTTTCGAGATATTGCTCTTCGGTCATTTTTTCTTCGGTCATCTTCTCCCCCCCTTTCAATTTATTAATAAATTCTATTATTTTTTCTACATCAATATCCTTTTGATCTGCCAGTTCGAGGATTTTTTTCGCTCCTGATCCAGTTAAATATTTTAAACGATATTCCTCTTTTATATCACTCATAATTTAGATCGCTCCTTTCTTTCTTCGGATTCCTTTTTTCTCCTTTTTTTTTGGTAACCGGGATTCTTTTTTCTAAATCTTTTAAGATCCTTTTTTTGTGATTCCCTTAATATTGAATAGGCCTCAGGATCCTCGATTTTTAATTTTTGTATATATTCTCTCCTAAATCCGTTAATTTCTTTACTAATTATCTTTAATTTTATTTTACCGCTAACGTTTATTTCACTTATTTTTTTCAATTCGATCGCTCCCTTAATTGCTTATTCTCTTTCATTTTGATACAATAAAAAAGGTTTCTCTGTTTTCACCTGGTAAAGAAGTTTTAATAACTCTTATGGAGTCCACTTCTGATTAGGTAGAAAACGCATATCTTTATTAAAAGGGATTTTGATTTTCCGGTCAGGTCCCTTTTTTTTATTACCAAAAAAAGAAAAGACGTTGTCAAAGGCTATTTATTTTAATAACTTCTAACAACGTCATCAACGCCATAATAGCAAGTTCCGATATTCAGTTTTTTACCACAAATATTAATTATACCAAAAAGATATAAATTTTTCAAGTTTTTATTCTCCTTCCCGGATCTACCATAATTTTTTTATTCTTTAAATATCTCTTTTAAGTTTTTATTAGCCTCATTAACTCCCTGGACAAAATTATCCCACTCCTCGAATTTAAAGCCACAAGAGGCCGAAACGTCTAAACTTGCAATATAAAGGCCTATCTCATCTTTTTCCAGTTCGCAACCCATCGCCAGGGATTCCCCGATCTTAGTTTCTGATAATAGAGTCTGCTTATCTTTTCCAAAAACCTTTACAAATCTCCTAAATTTACTTTTATTTTTCATAATTATTTTTTAATCTCCTTCCTAATCACCATATCCGCCGGATTAATTTCCGGCCTATAATCTTGTTTTTCCCACGTCTTAAAATTTTACCTGGATCCCCACTTGTAATAACCCGGACATCATTCGCCTGTCTGGCCAATTTATAAAGAAATGAAACGGTTTTACTCATTTTCATTTAATTGATTACCCCCCTTTTTAAATAGTCCTGCTCCCCTCAGAAATAAGGTTATTAAAAAGAAGAGGAGCAGGGGATCGACAATCCAGGTCTGTTCTTTTAGTCCTTCCCGGATCACCGAAATATTTTAGTAACCTCTTTTATTCAAGAATACTGCTTTTCTATGAGCATAAGGAATAAATTTTTTATGTTTTTCTCTTTCCCGGTAATCTCGGGAATCTTCTTTTTCCTTAATAATTTTCTCGATAGATTTTAAAGCTAATAAATATTTAGATCTTTCGCTTTCGGTTAAACTTTCTTCTCTTTTTAATTTCCATAGATAAAATTTTTTTGTTTGTTCTAAACTTTTTAGTTTTATGTTATTGATTTTTTTCATTTAATCGATTATCCCCTTAAAATTGATTCTAAGTTACCTTCTGAGCCTTCCGTTTTCTTTTTTTTCTAAAAAAAACTCTCCGGGATCCGATAAAATTACAGTATCTACACCAGTAATCATTTGTCTTTAACCTGGCATAAACATATCTACCATTACATTTAGGACAGACCGGGCTTTCCTTTTTTATCCTCATATATATCACCTTCTTTTAACACACATTTTTTAACATATATAACACATCAAGAAATTATTGTCAAATTACCAGTCTCCCCTGGGAGTTTCACCACTTGCCCCTCCCCAATCCTCACCGGCCTCAGATTGCATTTCCTTATCATACTGAGAAGATAACCGCTTACTCCGGCCCATCCTCATATCAGCTTTTACGTTATCGCTCATATCATCAAGCAGTTTTCCGGTATCCTCTTGTTCCCCTTCCCTGGTAGCCTCATAAATAGACCCGGCAACAGCGTCTATTTCGTCAGCGTGGCCTTCCGGTCCTCTCTCGTGATAAATAGTTAATTGATTCGATTTACCATAAATAGCGATAGTATTTTTTAAACCGTTCTTTAAATCTGGCCGGTCCGGTAATTGTAATCTATCTTGAATCATTTTAGATTTTAAATTGACAAATACAACCGATAGAGAAGGCCTGATCAGAATTTCTAAATTTATCTTTTTAAAGCTATTCTCAACATATCCTTTGCTATATCTGTCTATTGAGGCCTCGTTTAGATGATAGGTTTTAGCAAGTATTTCGATATCATTTAAGATAATATCCAGGTCCTTCGTTTCCCAGGATCTAACAACATCAACAATCGCTATATCCCCTTCCTTATGTGATATAGCCAAAGCAAAGCGATCCCGGCCACTAAGCCCGGATTGGTCCAGGCCCAGGGAATATTTATATCCTGATTTATAGGTTAGATCTCCGCCCAGAGTAAAAGGTTTTTGTATTAGTTCAAAATTGAAAAAGGCTTCCAGTTTTTCGCTAAATTCTGCTTGAAATTCCCTTTTCCAGTTATTAATATCCCTGGCCTTTTCTTTATTTAAAAATTTTTGCGGTATTTCGGGATTGACAAAACGAGTATTCGCTTGAATAGTTAAACGTTCCTCAATCCGGAAGCCCTCATCAAAAAAGTTAAAAAATAACCCCTGCTTAGCGCCAGCGGTAGAGATCAGGAAAAGTTTATTAAATTCAAACTGCGATTGTCGAGGCCTCAGGCTATTAAAGATCGTTTCATCCTGTTTAACTCCCTCGAGTTTAAAGAAGGCAATTTCATCCATTATCAAAACACAAATAGGAATCCCTCTTAAAGCGGTAGAAGTGCAGGGACTCGATATAATTTTTACGCCATTTTTTAGGGTCAATTCAAGCTCGGTAGATCTCTTTATTAATCGCCTTAATACCGGAGAATTTTCTAACATCCTTAGACAATTTTTTCCGATAATCTGCTTGGCCTGGAGTTCCCGGGTCGCTATGATCACTACATAAGGATTTTCGCCTTTAGATACTTCTTTTTTCCATTTATCCCTGGTAGCCTCGTATAAGGCACAGATCGAAACGAGAAAAGACTTTCCGGCCCTGGCACCTAAACAGGCAATCAGTTCTAACTTTTCCCTTCCCGGGATATATTTCCCCTTACCTTTAGTCAGGATCTTAAATATTTTTAATTCCTCTTTGTCAAGCGGTAGGCCATATAAGGCTTTTAGAATAATTAACTGGACCGGCCTTTTTTCAAAGGATAGGCCTAAATAATCGGAATCGGTAGCAAATTCAATTATATTTATTTTTTGTAGTTTCTTCTTAGCCTCTCGATATTTAATAGCCTCTGCTTTAGCTTCTTCCGGAGTCTTTTTTCTACCCCCTCGTTTTAGATTGGCCAAGCGCCTGGCCTCAGATTCCGGAGTATTACCCCGGTAAGATTCCGGAGTCCTTTTTTTATAGTAAGGCATAATTATCACCACCTTAATTTATTGCCCGGATTATTTAAGATAAAATCGGCAATTATTTGGTAAATATTAATTATAAATTTCTTGATAGCCATAGGATCACCGCCCCCTTTTTAAATGTTCTAATATCTGAAGCACCCTGAAAAATGGATTCCCAAAATCATTAGTCAATTCTTTTGCCTTTACCTTCAATTCTTCTATACATTGGGTATATTCCTCATTAATTATTATTTCCAACCCCTCGATCTTCTCGAGTTCCCCGGTAATATATCCTTTAGAGACCACAGGAGACCAAAACATAAAACGTCTTTTTAGAAAACCTGAGAGATATTTGTTAGCATATTCTTTTTGTCTTTTATATTTTTGCTTTATCTTTTCGATAGTAATTTTATTATTCACATAGAGAAGCCCTGTTATATGTGTAGTAACTTCACAAAGATAGACAGTTTTATTTTTAAAATCAAATCCCACTACATCTAACTCATTTAACCCTTC
>NMQN01000206.1 GCA_003575245.1 Candidatus Atribacteria bacterium 1244-E10-H5-B2
TAAAAGGAGTCGGGCCTATCGATTTATTATAACTATAAGATAAAGAAGAGGAAATATAAGGGTTGTAAACTGCCTTCAAATCCACTTTCCCTCCTACCAGATATCGAGCTTCCCCGGTCAGATAAACATCCTGCCGAAAGATTCCCGAAGGGGTTAAAGTTAAATATTCGCCCAAATCAAAAGGTCTTTTAAGATTAAAAATATATTCTCCCCGCCAGTTATCTTCTTCAGTAGCCGCCTCATAAAAATGTCCCACCGAGGCATCAATATCATAAGTGATTTTAGTGTCTCCGATGACAGCAGCACTTTTATTAAAGACAAACTCCGGCAAGCGGTCAATTATTTTAGAAATATTTTCTCCGGTATAATTATCACCATCCAGGTCAAACCTCTTTTCAGTTGTCAAATTTAAAGTATAACCTTCGCCCTTATATTTTAATTCCCATTTCGGTTTTAATTCGAGGTCTGCCACTTCCTGACTGGCTGGGTTTTTATCAGTATAAACCAAAGCGAGGGCTGAATTTAATTTATCATTAAAGGTATAATTATAGTTCACTTTAATATTACCATCGATACTTAGCTCTTCTTTCCCCAGTCCTGTTCCGCTAAAGGTATATTTCCCAATAAGCTTAATATCATATTTTTCACCTTTTTTATCATAATTTAAATTTAGATTTGACTTTATACTATTAGTTATAAGTTCTTCTCCCAGAGTTTTTCTGCCGCTATAATCTAAAACAAACTGAGTTTTTAGATTATCTGTAATATTTTGCTGGTAATCTATCTTGCCCGTTATATTAGAACTATCAGAATCTTTTTCTTTGATTTGGTATAAATAAAAGGAGGCATCTCCGGAATTATTGCCTTCTCCTCCTATTTCGAGGAAATGTTTTATACCGATCCCGATGCCCTTTTTCTCAAACCAATCGATATAAAGTGTGCCGTAGGATTTATCGTTCACATAATAATTAAAATAAGTCTTTACAAACCACCCATCTGTGCTATTTTGTCCTATCTTGGGTAGAATGGGAAGTTGGGTTTTACGGTCTAAGAAAATCAAGAAATAGGGAAGGGTAAGAATTTTGATTTTTCCTTCATACCAGGAGATATTACGGGCAATTATTTTATCCTTAGGGTAAATAATCATTTCTTTGGCGACAATATGATAGTGAGGTTCTTCTAATTCACAGGTAGTAAAATCACTTTCGGTAATTTCCACGGTTTCCGGGAAATTTTCCATCTTCTCTCCCTGATAATAGACCTTTCCCTTTATATTTTTCCCGGTTAATTCGCCCTCTAATCGGAGCAGAATTATTTTTTTAGTCTTCCAGTTATAGGAAAGCTCTTCACAGGCAGTTTCAGCCTTATCCTGTAGGAAATGGACCTTTCCCGAAGCAAAAAGGAGGTTGGTTGATAAATTAATCTTTAAATAATCAGCCTTTATCTCGATATCCTGGTATTTAAACTCTACCCCATCTTTGGCAATAATCAGGTCTTCGCCCTCTATCTTTTCATAAGTGATATAATCAGCAGTAAGGGAAATATCTAATTCTTCTTCTGTTTCTTTTGCTACTGCTGTTTCGTCTGTATCTACAGCTTCTTCAGTAACTGGTGTTTCTTGTGCTTCTTCTGTTTCGAATATTTCTCCCGTTTCCTCTGTCTCTTGTGCAAAAGATATCAGGACAAACTCAGTTTTTAAGTTACCCAGGTTTAGCGTCAAAATCATTATAAATAATATTAAAAAAATTACTACATTCTTTACTTTTCCACTTTGTGCCATATTTCTTAATATTTCCTTAAAGGATATCTTTATCTAAAAACAATCTTTTATATCTTGTATTTGTATTCTTAACTAGTTAACCAAATTAATTGGTCAATCAGTGAATTGGTTAATTGTATTAACTCGTAACTTGCACCTTTCATCTTGTACTAACGACTATTTTGTCTTTTCCTTACACTTATAACCCGCATCTATACGCTAAACGCTGTACGCTCTACGCTAGTAATACTAACGACTATTCCATCCTGCGTTTTGTATTTTACTTCCCAACCAATTAACCAATTAACCAATTAACCAGCTAACCAAATTCACTTCTTTTCCGCTCCCAACATAATAAACACCCCTAAAATACCAAAAATCATATTAGGTGCCCAGGCTGCCAGAACTGGCGTTAACATATCTCCTCGCCCCATGGATCTGGTAGTGGAAAGTAGGATGTAATAAAGCAAAACCAGGACAATGCTTAGAATTACTCCTGTAGCTTTGCTCCCCCGTTTTACCCGCAGGCCCAAAGGCACTCCCAGCAGCACAAAGATTAACCCGCTAAAGGGGATAGAATATTTCATATAGAGGTCTACTTTGAA
>NMQN01000349.1 GCA_003575245.1 Candidatus Atribacteria bacterium 1244-E10-H5-B2
TGGCAAAGGACAGCCGGGTCAAGCGATGCATGTTGGTCACGGCACTTCACATGCGAGATTCAGAAAAGTAAAGGTAGGTGCTTCCAAATGATAGATATAAATTCAGGGAAAGAACTTGTTAATAAGGTAAAAAGTTTTCTTAAAAATTACGATTTTGAAATAATTGCCTCAGAGGACAAAAGTGAACTTACCAGGTTTGCAGAATCTTACATCCACCAAAATGTGGCAGAAACCGATCTAAATTTAACTGTAAAGGTAATAAACGAAGATAGAATTGGTGCAGTGCAGATGAACAGTATTGATGACCGCACTATATCAAAAAATATAGAAAAGGCAATTGAGGTAACTAAAATTACCCCTAAATTAGATTACCATTATCAATTATTAAAGCCCCAGTCATACAAAATAAAAAGTAAATATTCTAAAGATACGGCTAGCTTTACCCCTTTAAATCGAGCCCAATTGGTAAGACAACTGATAAAAGAAGTAAATAAAAGAGGGTATAAGGCGGCGGGAGCTTTTAAAACAGAGGAAGCTACCCTCCTGGTGGCCAATTCAGAAAGAGTCTTTGCCTTTGACCGGGGGACTAAAGTAGATTTTAATTGTGTTATCACCCGAGATAATTCTACTGCCCATACCTCGTTTATAGACAGTGATATCAATAATTTTAATATAAATAAAATCACCGATGAATTATTAGAGACTGCTTTTAAAAATGTAGAACAGATAGAGATTGAACCGGGGGTCTACACGGTTATTCTTTCTCCGGAGGCAGTTGCGGAAATCTTAAACTATACCGGCTATACTGCCTTTAATGGTAAAATGATTATGGAGGGCAAGAGTTTCGTTTGTCATAATAAAGGCAAGAAGATTTTTCCGGAGACTATAACTGTGTCTGATGATCCCTTTGATGAACTTACCATGCCTATACCTTTTGATCTGGTGGGATATCCTCGAGAAAAGACAGCCCTCATTAAAGGCGGGGTAATTAAAGATGGAGTTTATGACCATCTTACCGCCTTAAAATATAATAGAAAATGTACCGGAAATACTTTACCGCCAGAATATGCTTCTTTCGGAGCCCTCCCTTTTAACCCGGTGATGAAAGAAGGGAGTAATTCTGTTGAGGAGATGATATCCTCTACCAAAAAAGGTATATATGTTTCCCGTTTTCATTATGTCAATATACTAAATCCCATGAGTATTCAATTGACCGGGATGACCAGAGACGGTACTTTCTTAATAGAAGATGGGAAGCTGGGAAGAGCAATCAAGAATATGAGATTCAATACCAGTGTAGTAGATATGTTAAAAGCAGTTGACATGATATCCAAAGAAAGACAGATAAAATCAGGATTTATCGGCCCGGCAGTTGCCCCCTATCTTCGCACAAATAGTTTTACCTTTTCCAGTAAAACAAGCTTTTAAAAGAACAAGAACAGAGGACGAGCGCTCTGTTCCTGTTTGGATTATAAATTTTAGAATAAATCGGAACAGAGAGCTGTCCCCTGTTCCCGTTAGGAGATAAAAATGGATAAAATTCAAATTTTAAATGAATTAGTAAATAATTTCGGTATAAGTGGTTTTGAGGAACCGATAAGAGAAAAGATTAAAGAATTGTTTCCTCAAGTAGAATTTAAAGAGGATGAAGTAGGTAATCTTTCTGCTACGATAGGGAGTGGAGGAAGACAAATTGCTTTTATGGCTCATATGGACGAGCTTGGATTTTTAATTAATTATGTTGAAAAAAATGGTTACTTGAGGTTTAAGCCTATAGGTGGCTGGGATGTCAGAGGTGTCTATAATCGGGTAGTAGAGATTTCAATTGAGCAAGGGATGGTTTACGGTGTAATCGGGCTTAAACCGCCTCATTTATTAAAGAAGGAAGAATTTAATAAAATCTATAATTGGGACGACCTGTATATAGATATAGGGGTGGAAAGTGATCAGGAAGCAATAGGACGGGGAATTATTCCAGTCTTACCGGCCAGACTAAAGAAGGATTTTGTAATACTTGATGAAAAATATGTAGTTACCAGAGGGCTTGATGACCGGGTGGGATGTGCCCTTAATCTGCTTCTTTTAGAAAATTTTCTCCATGATATTCCTAAAAATACTATAACTTTAGTATGGACCGTACAGGAAGAAACCGGATTGCGAGGGGCTCAAGCTTTTTCTGCTCGAAATTCTTTTGATGAAGTCTATACCCTGGATACGGTTTCTGCAGGAAATCTTCCCTGGGGGAATTTTTATCAGAGTCCAGCTCGTACCGGAGGAGGTCCGGTAATTAGATTAGCAGACAGAAGAGGGGTATCTTCTTTGAAGCTCAGGAATTTTGTGAAGGGAATTGCTGAAAAAAATAAAATAGAAATTCAGGAGATTGTAACCGGGGGAACGACTGATGCCGCTGCTGCTTTTGAAGCGGGGTTGAATTCAATCCCTCTATGTATCCCGGTAAAATATACCCACAGCCAGGTAGAGATGATGAGTATAGCAGATTATCATAATACTCTAAAACTACTTCTTTTAATTAGCAGAAACTAAATTATTTATTTTACAGAGGCGGAAAAAATATCCCCAATCACCAGGAGATCATCTTTTTTTGGTTTTCTTCCATGGGATACATTTTCAAAGATAACCCTTCCCAAAGCAGCAACCAAGGAATATAAAAATATATCTCCGCTTACCCTTTTACCTGAAGATAAAATAACTTCTCCGAAGAGATTGCCCGCCTTTTTCTGCTTTTTTCTTAATTTTTCGAAGAGTTCATTTATCTTTTTCTTACTGTCTTCTTTTTGCATAAAATCATAGCTAATTCTTTGTATAATAATAAAAATTTTAGAATTTTCTTCTAAAAGACTTATATAAAAATCTACTATCATTTTAATTCGATCTTTAACCTTATTTGTTGAAGAAATTATTTCGCTTATTTTTCCAAAAATCTTTTTTATATTTACTTCCAGAAGTTGTGAGGCTAAATCTATTTTGGAAGGGAAATAATAATAGATAGTAGGTTTTTTTATTCCTGAAAGCTGAGCGATATCATCCATGGTGGCTTCATAGAAACTTTTTTTAAAGAAAACCTCCTGGGCTGCCTCTAAAATTTTTTCTTTTTTATTAATATTTTTCATTAGAAAGACCACTCTCCCGTCAGGTACAGACCCCCTGCGCTTCCCATCTGTCCCAGTTTTGAAGTTTGCTCGCCCAAAACAGAAACATAAGAAAGACCAACTGAAAAATCATCAGTGAAATTATAACTGGCACCAACAGAATTTACCATACTTCCATCCCGAAGGCTGATTATGCCTAAATAATTAGGAGTAAGCTTACTGTCTTCTAATTCTTTTCTGGCATTTAAAGAGATATAAGGAGAACACTGGTCTCCTTCTTCAAAGGCAAATCCCCAGATGAATCCTACATTTAAATAAAGGTCAAAAGAGGTAGTGTAATCTGCGCCGATTACTGCTTTTATGTAAGGGTCTTTTAACATATCTTCACCCTGCACTTGCCAGGGTTGGGGGACTATATAAGCTAAATCACCCCTTAGTGTTGCTCCATCAATACCGGGAAAATCTCCCTGAAATTCAAATCCGAAAACACTCTTTTTAGGATATCCCAACCCTAAATCCAAAGACATTCCGGAAGCATCGGGAACAGGTTCCATGGTTTCAGGGTATGCGCTAAGATAATATCCGTTATAATAGCTTATAGCTGCATCAAAAGAGGTAAAACTTCTTCCTAATTTTATTCCCCATACCGGATTTTCCGGAAAGGTATGAGTTATATTAACAGAGGTTATTTCTATTCCCTGAGCTTGAAATTGAGGAGCAAACATAGAAAGATAGATTTGTTCTTCATATTCTTCCGGCATATAAGAAGGAACAAAAGAAGGCAGGACTATTGTCTGCAAGTAAGTAATATCATTAAAATAATAAGTTGCATCAGCGGCTAATACTCCGTTTTTTTGGGCCATAGATGTAAAAGACATTCCAGGTGGTGAAGGATTGAAATTATCCAAAGGGCTGAGCATGTCTGCTGATCCCCAGCTTACAATTAACAGACCTGTTTTTATATCGAGTTGGGGAATAAGGTCATAGGTGCCAATATAAAGTTCTTTGGGTATAATCATAAAAGGATTGGGAGCAAAACTATCGCTATATTTAATTATTAAATCTCCTTCTGCAAAAACTTCATCAGTAAAATTATGTATATAGTTAAGGTCTAAATTCAGAGCATTGCTTAGATTATTCTCTGTAAAATTGTATCCTCCCGAATAGGTTAAACTTCCAGAAAAATCTCCGGCAAAAACAGAAGCAGAAAATAATAAAATGATAAGCATTACCAAAAAAATATTCCTTTTCATAATTATGTTTTTTCTCCATTCTTTTCAGTATATAGTATGTAGTATATAGTATATAGTATGACAGACAAATCGCCTGTCTTCCAGAATTTATGTTTTTATGTCGTAGGGGGCGGATTCGATGAATCGAACCCCTACCTTAATTCAACGACAGGCGAAACGCCCATCCTACGGTTTTTTATATAGACCATTGAGGGCGTATGCAATACGCCCCTACTTACAACTTGCAACCTATTACTTATCACTCATCACTTATCACTGTATTTCTTCCTATCCGCTATCCGCTCTTCTTCTTTTCCTTCTTCACTAAATACTATTCACTAACGACTAGCGACTAATTTATTTTGAATTTATTTCCTGTATCTTTCTTTCTCTTTCTTTACTCGATACTATATACTCAATACTCGATACTGTTTTTAAAGAGTCGGCTTCTTCAATGTCCTGATGCTAAAGAAACTGGATGACAATTCTATATCATATTCCATTTCTTTTATTACAATCTTAGTTTTTTGATTCTCCTCTACATCAGTAAATACTATCTCTATTGGGGTAATTTTCCCTTTATCATCAATCTTTATCTTGGCAATTTCTAAGGTTCTAGTAAGATTTTCGCTCATATCGTAAAATTCTACTTTTTTAGTATAAAACTTTTCCTTATCAACTGTGAGTATGATTTTCTTATAAGATGTATCTTCTTCGCTTGGTATGACTTCTATTATAAATTCGCTATCGGTCTCTTCCAATAACTTATTTTCATGATCCTTATCTTCAAAATTCATACTCATATCTTCATAAGATAGGCCTGTTCCCATAAATTCATCACCCTTCGAAGAACTGGCGATTCTCCTTGCTTTGTTATAGGCAGGCATATATAAATATATTTTTTCTCCATCATCAATGTTTAGAAGAGTTACACCCTTTACCGATTTAGGAGAGAGAAATCTCATAAGGGTACTGGTTTTTTCATCTTCCCCTTTTTGAGAGAACATTATCATCTCTCTTGTTTCTTCTTTCCCGTCTTTATCAATTAAAATCATTTCAGAAATAGTTTTTTGAGTAGTAAAATCAGGTGCTGTCTCTTCCATTTTATCCATAATTTCATCTACGGTTAAGGCAGATACTGTGCTGGCAGAAAACAGCAAGATAAAAATCGTAAATATTAAGAGACTAAGTTTTAATTTCATTTCTTTCCCTCCTCTTTAAGTTTTATACTATTTAGCAGAATGGGGAGTAAAGTCAAAGTATAAATTACACTTAATAACATCACACTCCCAATAAGTTTTCCGAATACTGCCATCATTTGAATTTCTGAAAAGCCGAGCATGAAGACACCGGCAGCTACCGAAGCAGAATTAAAGACAATTGCCCGTCCTGTTCCGGTTAAGGTGATTTTCATAGCCTCAATTTTTGTTCTTTTTTTCAGTTCATTTTTATAGCGGGAAATATAGTGGATGGTATAATCAATTCCTGCTCCTATAGCAATACTGGCAACCATTATGGTCCCTATATTTAAATCGATATTTAGAAGACCCATTATACCAAAAGCAGTGACTATGGTCAGAGTAATAGGTATCATAGCAAATAATCCTAATATAAGAGAGCCGAATTGAAGCATAAGCATGATAGATACTGCAATAAATGCTACAATTATACTCTTTGCCTGTCCCCTAAATAGACTGGTGTTTATCTTGTCGCTGATTACCGGGATTCCGGTAAGGGTAAATGAAACCTCGATATCTCCATTATCATCCGGTACATAAATCTCTTCATCCATCAGATACCATAAAATATCTTTTTCTTCGTCGGTCATATTTTTTCCTATCAGTCTTTCTGTTTCAGACTGAGCGAACCTCACTTTTTCGCGGTCCTGAACAATTTTTTTAGATATTTCTAACCCTTCCAGAAGATAGATTGCATCATCCTCTGGCAATCTTAAATTTTCCATTAATTCCTTTAACAAACCATCCTGAGACTCTTTCTCTTTTATATAATTAGTAAGTATGGGGAACAAATCTGTACTTGCTATGCCTAAATCTTCAATTTCCAAAGAAGATACTTTTAAAATTTCCTCCACAAACTCTTTGGTATCTTTTTCAAATTCAGAATTAGGAGTCTCCGCAATTTTTATGAGCTCTTCTTTTAATCTTTCGGGATTTTCAATTTCAATATTTTTTGCCATAAGAGAAGATATAATTTCTTCAGCTAATTTTTGGTAATATTCCGATTGTTCGTCTTCCTCTATTTCGGAGAGCTCGATGGTTCTGACTTTTTTGGGAATTTCTTCTATAAATTTGTACATCTCGCTTATTGCGAAATCAAGGGAGGAAGAAGTCATCTCCTTTGTGCTTATCTGTAATAAAGTGTCTTCGTTATTGTCACCGATCATTGTGGAAATATATTCATTGTCTCCGGCAAAGAACCATAAATTATCAATCTTCTGCTCGCTTGCAGGAATTATATTTTTATTTTCCATAGCATCATTAAGCTGAGTTAAAAAATCCGTGATTGATGATGATTCGCCGAAAGTATCGAACCGCTTTGAATAATCTCCGATCTTTTTCATCTGTCTTAATACATACGGATCTTTTACATTATTTGCTTCAGTGTAGACATAAAGGAAATCTGTGCCACCAAATTTTTCGTTAAAATAATTCATAATTTTTACTATATTGCTGCCTGCTCCCATTCTTGATTCAATTGATGATTCAGTCTTGACTCTTGTGCTGAAACCTACAGAAATTATTACAATTATTAATACTGTGATTAACACTATTTTCTTTTCTTTTAATATCAATTGGCTAAGCAGTCTTAAAAGCCTGGTTACTACATCATTAGATTTATGTGAAAATTTCTTGTGGATTTTGGGTGGTGGAAAAATAGTAAAAAATGAACCTAATAAAAAAGTTGCCAGCACAAAGGCAAAGAATATTCCCATAGTAGTAAAAAATCCGAATTCAGTCATAGGTCTGACGATTGCAGCGGTAAGGGATAGAAACCCCGCCATAGTAGTAAGTGCACTCATGAGTATGGGGACAAATATATTCCGAATAGTCATATTGACTGCCTTGACAGGGTTAAGATTATGTCTTTCTTCGTAATATCTGCTAATAAAATGGATGCCATAAGCTGTTGCTAAAGATATCATCAATACTGGTATGGCAGAAATCATCATAGTAGCACTTCTGCCGATAGAAGCAACAAACCCCATAACCCAAACGGAAGATAATAAAGCAACTGCAAGTGGTAAAAGCACGCCACGAACACTTCTAAAGCAAAAGAAAAGGATTAATAATACAGTTACTGCAGCAATAATACCCAATCTCATTGTTTTCCATGAACTTTCCGACATTTCTGCCATTATAAAAGGCATTCCAAAATAATGAACCTGCAAGGTTTGACCTTTTATAGGTT
>NMQN01000203.1 GCA_003575245.1 Candidatus Atribacteria bacterium 1244-E10-H5-B2
ATGAAGATAGCTGTAGGGGAATTGCTCCGTGATGCCGGGATTATCAAAGTATTTGGCCAGGAAGCTCAAATTAATTCTCCTTCTGACGGCTATAGTTATGGAATTAGTTTAATTCATCAGGAATTTAGTTTAGTTCCTACTTTAGATATAACCCAAAATATCTTTTTAGGTCGGGAGCTAACCAGAGGACACTTACCCTTTATGGATAGTAACTTAATGCATAAACAAACCGAGGAAATTTTAGATTCCCTAAAGATGTTTCGTTTAGATTCCCACTTGAAGATAGGAGATTTAACTGTTGCCCAGAAGCAAGTGGTGGAGATTGCTAAAGCCTTATCTTTAAATTCTAAAATAATTATTATGGATGAACCTACTGCTGCCTTAACTTTAGAAGAAACCGGTCGTCTCTTTGAAGTAGTTCGGGGGCTAAAAGCCAAGGGGGTTACCACGCTTTTTATCTCTCACCGCTTAGAAGAGATATTTGAGATAGCTGATCAAGTAAGTATCCTGCGGGATGGAGAATTAATCTTGACTAAACCGGTAGCTCAGATTGACCGTAAACAGGTGATTAATAATATGGTCGGTCGTTCTTTGGAGTTTATCTTTCCCTCTAAGACCAAACAGAAAGAAGAAAGTAAGGTAATTTTTGAAGTAAAAAAAATTAAAAAAGAAAGACAATTTTCAGATGTCTCCTTTCAACTTAAAAAAGGAGAAATTCTTGGTCTGGCTGGTTTGGTGGGTTCTGGCCTTTCGGAGGTAGCTCTGGCTATCTTCGGTCTAAATCATTTAGATGCAGGAGAGATATATATAGAAGGAGAAAAAGTAGATGTAAATTCCCCTTTTAAAGCCATTGAACACGGTCTGGCTTTACTACCGGAAGACCGAAGAAAATTGGGACTGGTCATTGTTAGAAGTGTATTAGAAAATCTTACTCTTCCAGCACTTTATAGGGATATTGCTAAAAAATATTTTATTGACTTGAAGAGAGAATTGTTGAAGGCCAAAGAAGCACAGAAGGAATTATCTATTCGTTTTGCTTCCTTTTCCCAGAAAGTAGAGTCTTTAAGCGGAGGTAATCAACAGAAGGTGGTGGTTGGTAAGTGGTTGCTCACCAGGCCTAAGATTTTGATTATGAATGAACCCACCAGAGGGATAGATGTAGGAGCTAAATTAGAAATTTATAATATTGTTAATACTCTGGCCCAAAAGGGGATAGGGATAATCTTTATCTCTTCTGAATTTTCGGAAATATTAGGAATTGCTCATCGAGTTTTAGTAATGAGTGAAGGAAGAATTACTACAGAATTAGATCCGGAAAATTCAACAGAAGAAGATATTTTAAAATTTGCTACTAGAAAAAAGGTGTCTTAATATGAAAAATTTACAGTTCAAAGACATGATTCGGCGATATGGAATATTAATCGGTTTAATCGGATTAATTACTGGATTTTCTGTTTTATCCGAACGATTTTTCACTATATCCAATATGCTTATTGTAATGAGACAGACTTCCATTGTTGCTTTTTTAGCTGTGGGTATGTCCTTTGTGATTCTTGGGGCTGGCATAGATCTCTCCGTTGGTTCTGTTTTAGCTTTCTCCGGAGCAGTAGGAGCAGGAGTAATGCAAAACGGGGGAATATTTTTTGGCATTCTTGCTGGACTGGCTCTAGGAACTGCTTTAGGGATTTTTAATGGAATGGTAATTACTAAATTAAAGATACCTGCCTTTATCGCAACTCTGGCTATGATGGCTATAGCTCGGGGAGGAACTCTGGTCTATACAGATGGACGCCCGATTACTGGTTTACCTTCTTCTTTTGCTTTTTTAGGAAGAGGATACATAGGAAACGTTCCTTTCCCTATAATTTTGATGTTAATTATATTTATATTAGCATATATTGTTTTAAAATTAACCCGTTTTGGTCGTTATGTCTACGCCACCGTTGGCAATTTCTCATTTCTTACCACTTTGAGCTACTGTCACAGCTATTAGTATGACTATACCTTTTACCACTTGCTGGTAAAAGGAGGAAACGTTAAGCATATTTAATCCATTGTTCAGGATACCCATAATAAAAGCTCCAACCAGAGTACCCCACAGCTCTCCTTCTCCTCCAAAAAGATTTGTTCCACCCAAGACTACAGCTGCAATAGCATCTAACTCATAACCCACACCAGCTGTTGGCTGGGCAGAATTAAGCCGGGAAGCCAAAACCATTCCAGTTAATCCTGAAAGAAAACCACTAATAGCAAAGGTTGAAATAATAACACTATCTACTTTTATTCCTGATGCTCGAGCAGCATTAATATTGCCACCGGTGGCGTAGACATAACGACCAAAACGGGTTAATTTTAAAA
>NMQN01000052.1 GCA_003575245.1 Candidatus Atribacteria bacterium 1244-E10-H5-B2
CATCGGTAAACTGTTTTGGCGGATGTTTCATAAAATAAGCTGAGGGAGAATACAACACTCCTCCCTGACCCCGGTCAAGGGCAAGCTTACAGCACCTTATAGCATCTAACCAAACATCCGGCCATTGTTCAGCCCATAAAGGCTGGGGTTGAATTACGTCATAACCCTTATAGCTGGTGGCAATAATCTTACCTTGAGCATTAATCATGACAGCCTTGGTACCCTGAGTTCCTATATCTACTCCTATTAAATAATTCAATTTTCACCCTCCTTTTATCCTACTTAATCCGTTCCCAGATAGGATCTTTGTCTTTATATTCTTTTTCCTTGGAACTTGGAATAATAGGTTTTATCCCTGCTATTTCACACATATATTTTAGTACCCTTGTTCTATCACCTACTACTGCTTGAATATGATTTGCCGGGAATATATCGACAAATTCTTCAAATGAACAATCCAATTTCGCATGCACATGAGGCCAGGTTGGATCTGTTTGCTGGTTTAATTCCTTCCTCTTCTCGGCAGGTAGTTCTACACTTTTACCCGGAATTATTACCATATATGGTTTTTCATTCCAGAAACCTAATCTTGCAAAGGTTAAAGGCGTAGCTGCTGCATCAAATTCAACTGAAGCTCCACCAGCTTTAAAGTAATATTCTAAAGCTGGATGGAAGGTAATTTTTTTAAAGTTTTCTTCAGGTTTCATACTTAAATTCGCATAATAACTGGAATGGTTCCCTGAATTACACATATCCCAAATATCTTTATCTGGATGATAGAGTCTTACATCCATAAATAATGTGGGTAAACCCCCACTGATATATTTAAGTAATTGCATAGTTAAAGCTGCATTAGCATCGGCTTCGGTTGCACATACAACTGGTTCCTTGCTTCCACGCCAGTCATAAGGATCATTCATCAGCATTTCAGGTACATCGCCCAAGGTATAATGTTCTGTCAATTCCCTCTGACCCTTTAAACCACAATAATCAAATCCTTTTTCTTTATTCAATAATTCCATCGCTAAATAAATTCGAATTTGATTTTTCAAGGTGTCAGGGGTAAGCATATTTCCATCATATAATAAACGATCTCCTAATAGATCTTCAAACCACTTAAGTCCTTTTTCTACTTCCTGTTTATCTACCTTATTTTCTATTGTTTTTATTAATAAGTATTGATCGATCTGCCTTACAGTAGTCCCCAGGGTTTTAATAGTTGGAATCAACTGAAAATATCCTGTTTCCATTCCCATGGAGGGACCACCATATAAACCATATACTTCATTTTGAATCGTTGTTAAGGCTAAACTACCTCTTATCCAGTCTATTACTTTATTTTGTATTTCTTCATCATCTATTTCTCCTATTATCCTATGAGTTCTAATCCCAGCCTGCCGCAAACTGCCATCTGTAGCTAATAAACCTACATTACCGGGAAATTTACCATTGTTATTAGAAAGACTTAAAACCGGTATATCATGACCTAATGTGTTCAAAAAAGGCCAGACCAAAAAGGGGAAATTCCAGACATTGTAACACATAATTATCTGTTTTACATTTGCTTTTGATAATTCTTCTCCTACCTTCTGAGCTACTCTTACACTGGTAATAATTTCTGATCCTACTACTACTTCAGGAGTAGATCCATCTACATTTTTTAATTTTTTACGAATAATTTCAGCCCATTTATTTAATACCACCATATTTTCTGCATTATTCTGGGTGTAAACATGTTCTCTTTCATCATTAATCATCACCAAACCTATAGTTGTTGATTTCATAAGCTTATTCCTCCCTCATTAAAAAGTTTTTTTATTAAATTATAAGAAAGTAGTTAATACTCTATCTATCAGAGATATTGCCATAGATCTTCTTTCTTTATCTAACAAATGGGATTTTCTAAGGGAAGACCAAGGCCCTTCAATTCCTGGCATAAACTCCTTGCCTCTTCCTCTGAAAAATGTTTCTGAGGAGAAATAACTGGACCTGTATCAATCCCACGGAATCGTAAACCGGTCTTGAAAGCACATAGATGTGCACCCATTCCTAAGGCCACGGCTATCTTGGATATCAAATACTGATCCTCCTTTGCTTCCTCATAATTTCCTTTCACCACATTATTATATAAGTTAACAAAAGGTTCAGGAAAAACATTCGCATTACCAGCTATACATCCAGATGCACCCATTACAAGCGCAGAATATATAAGTTGGTCATTTCCTATGAGAAAGACCTTATTTTCCCCAAGGTAAGAGCAATATTCTGGTATCCATTTAATATCATCACTGCTATACTTTATACCAACTACATTATCAGCTTCATTCATTATGGTCTTCATTAACTCTGGAGTAATATTATTGTTTGTACTGCCAGGAAAATCGTATATGTATATAGAAAATCCCGGAACTGCCTGAGCAACTTCTACATAATGCTTTTCAAGGCTATCATCCGAATAATGATAAAAATATGGGCTAATAACCGCTGCTCCATCAGCACCAATATCTCTTGCATGTTTCGTCAATTCTATTGTGGATTTTGTGTCAATATAGCCAGTTTGAATAATTACAGGAACCTTTCCTCTTATCTTCTTAATTACCTGTGATGCGAGCTCTTTCCGAGTCTCCTTTGATAATAGGAATCCCTCTCCTGTTGTTCCACAGGGAAAAAGACCATGAACTCCCTTTGAAATTAGAAAGTCGCATAATTTTTCTACAGCAATTTCATCAATTTTATCCTGTTTTCCTCTCTTTAAAGGGGTAACAATCGGAACAACCACACCTTTTAAAAGTCTCATGTTTTCACCTCCTTTCTCCTTAATTTAACCGACCTAAGATGATATACTTATAGATTATTTTTTTTATCCTTACTCTCATCTTCTTACCTTTGCTTTTTCATAATTAATAAAAAAATATATAGAATTCAGAAATTATTTTCTTTCATTAAAAACGAAATTTTATTCTAAGAAGTATACCCCGCTAATTTGGGTAACCAGAGAATAATTTCTGGAATATAAGTACATATCAACCATACTCCCTTTTATCTTCCAAAAGTATTAGGAATAAACATTACAATGACCGGCACATAGGTAATCAAGAAAAGAACACCAATAAGCACTAAAAGCATGGGGAAGATTTCTTTTATAATTGTCTTAAGAGGGGTACCAGAAATGCCGGATACGATAAAAAGTAACATACCAAAAGGAGGAGTAGATAAACCAATCATCATATTAAGTACAATCACTACCCCAAAATGAACCAGATCAATTCCTAGAGATTTTACCAGCGGTAAAACCATGGGAATAAATACTAGAGTAATACACATAGTATCAATAAACATTCCCAAGATTATAAAAAGGATATTAATAATTAAAAGTAATAGGTATTTATTGGTAGTAATTCCTAAAAGAATACTGGTGAGCATGTCTGGAATATGCTCTATAGCAATAATATAAGAAAAGGAAAAGGCAGCACCAACAATAATAGTTAGAGTACCTGTTGTCTTTATGGTATCAATAATAACCTCAATTAATTGTTTTAAACCTAAAGCTCGGTAAACAAAAAATGAAATAATAACAGCATAGAATCCAGCCAGGGCACCAGCCTCAGTTGGAGTAACAATGCCACTGTAAATACCTCCAAGTAATATAACCGGCGTTAAAAGAGCCGGAAATGCTATAGCTGTAATTCTGATAAATTCTTTTAGAGTGTATTTCTCTCCTCTGGGGTAATTTCGCTTTTTGGCTATATAGGCAATATAAGCCATTAAAGCAAGACCAATTAATATACCTGGCGCCATACCTCCCAGAAATAGATTACCAATGGAAGCACCAGAGAGCATAGCATAAAAAATCATAGGAATGCTAGGTGGAAAAATAGGGCCAATAGTTGCTGAAGCAGCAGTAATGGCACAACTAAAACTATCTTCATAACCATGTTTTCTCATAGCTTCTATTTCCATAATGCCTAAACCTGAGGCATCAGCTACTGCAGAACCGGTCATTCCGGAAAAAATGATAGAAGCAACTACATTGACATGACCCATTCCTCCTCTCCATTTACCTACTAAAGTATTGGCAAATCTAAAAACCATTTCGGTAACTTTTCCAGTATTCATTACTTTGGCAGCAAAAACAAAGAGAGGAACTGCGATAAGGACAAATTTTACATTAAGCTGGGTAAGGAATTGAGTCGCAGCCATTTGTACTCCAGTAGCAGGACCCGGAGCAAGGGCAAAATAATAGATTGAACTCATTAGCATCCCTAAGGCAATAGGTATCCTTAATATAAAAGTTAAAATAAAACACAATAAAAAAATAAATAAGGGAAAATTCATATTATAATTCTCCTCTGTAAAGTTTTTTCATATCAATAAAGAGGTTATATCCTATTCGACCAATCATAATTAGCATAAATACAATAAAAGGGCTAAAGGCTATATTCATAGGAATCTTAAGCACATTAGATCTCTTAAAAGACATAAAATCAATATATCGATAAGTAGGAAATAGAGCAATACAGAAGGAGATAATTAATAAGAAATTTCCAGTAATTCTCATCCATATTTTAGTTTTAGGTTTTGACATACCATAAATTAGGCTAAACTTTACATGAGAAGAATCACGCATGGCAAAACATGCTCCAAATAGAGTTGTCCAGATAAAAGCTATAAGTGTAAATTCTAACGGCCAGGTAAGAGGAACCAAAAAATAACGGTAAAATATTTGAACCATGAAAGCAATAAATAATAAAGAAAAGGTAATTGCTGGTGTAAATACTTCAAAAAAATCCAGAATAAATATTCCTAATCGCTTCCAAAATTTCTTTTTTTTCATAACTATGCTTTTTCCTTTAACAAGAAGGGTCTCATCATAATTAATGAAACCCTTCTTGTTCTTTCCCAACAAAATTGTTTAACTAGTCTTATTGATTATTTTAGTGCCTGAATTTCTTCATATAGCTCCATGTCCCAATCTTTTGAGATTTCTTTGCTTTCATTCTGATAGGACCATTTTGCGTATTCTGCGAAGGCCTCTTTATCTGGATCTTCGATGATAATCAATCCCTGTTCTCTAAAGAAATCAAGTATTTCTGCTTCTGCTTTCAGATTGGTTTCTGCACAGAATTCTCGTGCCTTTTCAATGGCTATACGTATTATTAACTGATCTACCTTGTTTAACGACTGCCATTTCTTTTCATTTATAGTTGGCCATACAGAATTGACTACATGATCTGTAAGAATTATATATTTGGTTACCTCATAAAATTTAGCATTCTTGTCGGTAGGAAGTGGGTTATCCTGTCCTTCAATAGTTCCGGTTTTCAATCCCATGTAGACTTCACCAAAACTCATCGGAGTGGGGTTACCACCTAGAGCTTTACCTAAAGCGATCCAAGCAGGGCTAGCGGGTGTTCTCAATTTAACACCTTTCATATCTTCAGGGGTTCTAACTGGACCTACTTTTTCTACCACATTGAGCTGTCTTGTCCCTAAGTAAAAAGCAGCGAGAGGACGTACGCCAGTTTTTTGAGCAACTTCATCGAAAATTCTTTTCCCAATCTCACCATTTAATACTCTATCCATATGATTAAAACCACTGAAAGTATAAACTGCTCCAATCATGGACAGATAAGGAACAAATTCTGCCAACCAAGCATCACTGTAATAGGCCATATCAAGAGTTCCTTCTCGGACGGCTGCTAACTCTCCTTCCTGGGTGTAGATTGCACCAGCAATATAAAGGTCTACAGTTATGTGTCCTACTGAAAGTTTCTCAACTTCCTCTTTGAAGACCTTCATCGCTTCTGTATGAGCATCTCCAGGCACACTTATCGAGGACCAAGTAAGTTTAACATCAGCAGCAGAAACAGTTACACAACTAAAAATCAAGAGTAAAACAAAGACAACCAAAATAATTTTTAACTTCTTGAATTTCATTTTGAAATCCTCCTTTTTATTTTAAAACACTAACTCTACTGACATGGAACACGGAGTAAAAATACTCCATGTTCCATGTAGAGTTTAAAACTATTCCACATCACTACCTTCAAAACACGTATAAGGTAGATAACTCACTCCAGCCTTGAACAATGCTAGTTCATCTTTTTTACTGTAAGGCTGTGTAGGAACCCGTAAGTCCTCCCCACTTATGATCCATGCCTCATTAAGTTTAGCATAGCGAATCCTTGTCCGTCGGAATGTATAGGCGATATGCAGATTCCCGTCTGGTCCTTGTGTTAACCAAGGATAAGAATATTCAGCAAGCGCAGGTCCATTCTCAATATCTTTCATATAAGGCCAAGTTACACCATTATCATAAGATAGCGCAACTCTCAGAGGGTTTCTGGGACCCCATACCTTTGGAACTGGATTGTATACGAGGGCTAAGGCACCGGAATCTAGCTTCTCTAAACAAAGGCGTGCAGTATTGTTTGGAATATCGGTTTTCTCCGATTTAGACCAAGTTCGTCCAAAGTCAGTAGATTCAGATTTATAAACCCAAGCATCTCTTGTCCTTGCATACATTAAAAGATGACCAGGTTCTAATTCAACCACGTCAGCTTGAATCATCCCTTCGGGTGAGGTAAGTTGTCTATCTTCAGGATAAACTGCCCAGGTATCACCTCTATCCTCTGAGATATAAAACATACAGGACCATTTTGGACCACTAAGTCCGCCTTCATCATACAGAGGGAGTAACAAATCTCCATTACTCAACTCTACTAAATCGGTCCCAGACATCCATCCCCATTCTTCTCGTACATAAATCGGTTCAGACCATGTTAAACCAAGGTCAGTTGAATACATCCTTTTTACAACTGCTTCTTCCCAGTTAGTGCCTTCCTCGATAACATAAAAAAGCCACAATTTATCTGTTTCGTTATCGTACCACAGTGTACTATTTCCTGCGGAGTGATCTGGTTTTGAGGCTACAACTATCTCAGGTTTTGACCAGAATAGTTGGCCGCTTATCTTCCTGGCTCCGTATATATCGACATCACGAGCGCCTTCCCGACTTCCTGCAAACCAAGTAGCGAATAGGTCACCATTTGGCAATACCTCTATAGATGCAGAATGTGCACTTACGATATTTGAACTGAACGGATAGATATCTCCTTTACAAATGAGAGGACTGACTGGTTGAGCAAACACGACTCCTCCAAACATAGCAATACTAAGTACTCCAACAAGCACAATCATTGAGATTTTATTCACAAATTTCATTAGAATTCCTCCTTAATTTCTTAAACTTAATTATATACCAGAAACAGATATCTTCTTTTTAATTAATACATCACCACCTTTTTTTATCTATAAATTTTAACTTTATTTGTCTGGGTAAATTATTTGAATTTAACCACCTCCCCTATTATTTAATACTTAAGTATTCGGAATTTACTTTCTCTATTTAGATATTAAAAATACCTTACTCTTTACATCTATATTTAGGGACTATTTTTTGCCCTTTCCATCTTTTCCTCTAACTCCCTCCTTCTGGTCTCATAGAATTGGTGCAGTTCTTTATTTAAAGTTTCTGGACTGATATCCAGAATTTTACTAATCTTTTTAGTCTGGTTCTCAGAAGGGACAAGTCCTCCCGTCTCAAATTGGGAAATATGAACCTGGGAGACTTTCATCAGGATAGCCAATTCTACCTGGGTTAATCCCTTCTCCTCTCTCCTCTTTTTAATCGGATTGATTATCATTTTTCCCCTTTGCCTCCTAATAAAAAAAGGCCTGACTTCTAACAGGAGCCAAGCCCTTT
>NMQN01000201.1 GCA_003575245.1 Candidatus Atribacteria bacterium 1244-E10-H5-B2
ACCGGGCATCCTTTAATATGTTCAATTGGATAATGATCAGCTACCCAATGGCAACACCTTCCTATGCTCACCAAAGGTTTCTTTGATTTGACTGTACCATACTTAATAATAGGGACAAACTCACATTCTCTATCTCTCAATCTTTGCCCCATAAGAAGTATGGTACAGTCTGGAGAACTTCTTTCCTTGTAAAGACGTCGCATAGCAGCCAGTAAAGCTCCCTTACAGGAACTACAGGTCCCTTTTTCGATGACTTTTAATCCTGGCAAGTGGAAAGGGAATTCTTTACTATTAACTCGGTCAGATTGGACCTCTTTTAATTTTTTAGGGCTTATAATCTTAATTTCTTCGAGGTCAGCTGGTCCCAGATGAGCTTGGGCTGCCAAGAGAAGGTGCTTGACCTCATCTATACCATATCCTAACATAGAAGCAGCCACTATATCAGCGGCCAAAACATTCCTAGCAGCTAAAACAGTGTTTAATCGGACTGGCATACCACCCAATTCCCATTCCAGAGAACATAGGGTAGCATCGACTATGGTTAAATCGGGGATAATGACTGTGTTGAGATCGGCAATACATTGCGATAAATTCAGGCGATGAAAACGGCTTTTTTCTTGATCAGCTATACAACCTTTAAGATTTTTCATTCCGATGGTAACCGTAGTTTGACTATGTACTTTTAAAATAGGCAAATTAATCAAATAATCAACCTTGGTTACTGTTTCAGCAATCAATACTTTTTTTAATACCTTACCCTTGGGTACATCCACATAAACCTGATGATCCTTCTTAAAATCAAGCAAGGTAACCTTCCACTTCTTAGCTATATCATAGACTCCGGTTATCTTATAAGCCTGCAGGGTGTCATCACCAACCTCGGAACTCTCCCCCATAATAATTTCCCAGGGAGAAGTACCTATTAAATGTTCGATAAGAGCATCTAAGATTAAAGGATTGGTAGTAGCACCGGTACTATGGGGTTTGGCCACTACCATATTGGGTTTTAATAAAATTCTGCTACCCGGAGGCACTAATTTTTCTATTCCTCCCAAATCCTGCAGACAATTACCCACCATAGTCTTGATAGTCTCATCACTATGCACCGCAACCGTATAGCTGTTATTTCCCATTTTATATCAATCCCTCTTTGTTTTACAGAACGAAAAAAATATTACAGTACTATTTTTAAATAAGGACATCCCTATTTATTTTATAACTCATATATTTTCAATAATAGATATGATCAGATAAATAGAAATATTAGTAATACAATATTAAACCAATATTTTTTAATTGAATTAAATAATACTTTATTTTCAGGTGAATGCTTCAATCAATCTAACTGCTAAACTCATTTAATATATCTTTCAACACAATACTTTTTTTAATTATAGACCCCAACTGATCCTTTTTTCCCTTTTAATAATAGGATGTGTTCCTATTTATTATGGGTTGCGTCCTTTATCACGCCATACTTCTCACCCATAAGAAGATGAATATCTGACGCTGCCGTCATTTCAAACCCGGCACTTTCCTGGAAAAGCATAACGAAATCAGACCCTCCAAACAGGAAATTCCCGAGCATGTCGCCCTTCTCATGAGTAGTTCCCACCTTAACATCATCCTCAAAATTGACAGAAGACACCTGGGCCATACCCATGGGAATAAGTGCCACTAACCCATATTTTCCCGTATCCACTATTACATAACCACGGGTCTGAGAAAACTGCCAACCTGTTGAATCGATTGGAATATATCTGCCTTGTTCTGCACTCCACGCCACCTCTAAAGCAATATTTTGCACTATGATTTTCTTTTCTTTGATTGTTCCGCCAACAGCGAAATGATAACGGTGGTAGTCAAATACATTTAGGAAAGTGTGGGTGAGTAGGCCATTGGCAAAGACATCCTTGTACTGACTATCCTCACCGAGCAAATCCTTGATGCTGTAATAACGCACAAGTTTGACTTCCAATCCGTCTTCTACCCGGATATTTGAATTATCATCAATTGCCCACACTCCCTGAGGTACGGAATCAGCCGGTGAAACAACGACTGTCGGGTCACTCGGCGAAGCGATAGGCCGCGCATTAGGCGACTTTAAGTATCTGGAGAAAAACCGGTTAAACGTGTCCCAGTTAGATGAAGATTCATACCATCCTTTCTGTAAACCGAAGCTCGGGTCGTTATAAAACTCCTGATAAGTTTTTTGGTTCCAAGAATTTTCGGTATCAAGGAACGCTCCCCAAACCTTGGCAAAATCGCACAACCATGAGGAAAAAGGTGTGTAAAACTGAATCGTATTCCTGTACAGACCCTTGTTTTTTAATTCAGGCAGGGGTTTGGGG
>NMQN01000592.1 GCA_003575245.1 Candidatus Atribacteria bacterium 1244-E10-H5-B2
GTAGGCATTGCCGCACGGTATAGAAATTTTAATAGGCCAAGCTACTGAGTGTGGAAGAAACGATAAAGAAATTAGGTGAAAATTAATGAAAGTTATCTTTTTAGGTACCAGTTCAGGCATGCCTACTTTGAAACGCAATGTATCTTCTATTGCTCTTGTTTTTATTAATAAAAACAAACTATGGTTATGGGATTGCGGAGAAAGCACTCAACAGCAGATTCAGAAAGCCTCTTTGAAATTATCTAAATTAGAGAAGATTTTTATTTCTCATTTACATGGGGATCATGTATTTGGACTTCCTGGGCTATTGGCTTCCCGGGGTTTAAGGGGCGGAAAAAATCAGCAAAAAGTTCAGATATTTGGTCCAGAAGGCCTTGATAAATATTTAAAAGAAACCCTAAATATAACTAAAACCTATATTCCTTATGAAATTGAGATAAAAATTATTCCACCAAATTTATCAGCAGGAATCATCTGGGAAGATGAAGAGTATATAATTCGATACACAGAAGTAAATCACAATATTAAAACTTATGCCTATTCTATCGAAGAAAAAAAGGATAGGAGTCATTTTTTAATAGATAAAGCCCGCCGATTGAATATCCCTCCTGGTCCAATTTATCGTACTCTAAAAGAGGGCAAAACAGTTGAATTACCCAATGGAAGAATCTTTAAGGGTAAGGATTTTGTGAACGAAATTAGAAAAGGGAGAAAGATAGTCTTTTGTGGTGATACTACCTATTGTGAAAATTTATTGCATCTGGCTAAAGGTGCCGATCTCCTAATTCATGAAACAACTTTTTCCCAACAGGAAGAAGACCTAGCTAAGAGAAATTTTCATTCGACTACCACAATAGCTGCCAAGGTTGCTAAAGAAGCCCAGGTTAAACAATTGATACTAACTCACATTAGTCCTCGATATAGCTCGAATAATAAGTTGGCAATAACCGAGAGTGGTTTACTTGTTGAGGCTCAGAGCGTATTTCCTGAAACTATATTAGCAGAGGATTTTATGGAATATGAGATATAAGAGAGAGTTATTGATAAGATATAAAAATAATTATTAAAAAACTTGAAATTTATCTTTTTTTAGGTTATGCTTTTGATGTTAAAATAGTTTTTATTTTAATAAGAAGAATTGTCTGATAAAATAGTCAAGAAATTATTAGCCGATAATTATAGAAGAAAATAAAAATTAAAGTGGTGTTGACTTACCCATAATTGCCTAATAAATTTCAAAATCGGTAATTATAATAGAAGGAGGAAAATGTAAAATGAAGGCTATAGTTGATAAGGATTTATGTACCGGGTGTGGATTATGCGAAGATACCTGTCCTGAAGTATTTGAAATGAAGGATGATATAGCGATAGTGAAGGTTAGCAAGGTACCGGATGATTTGGTAGAATCATGTAAAGAGGCTGCCGATGGTTGTCCGGTAGAAGCTATAACTTGTGAGTAATAAGTAAGAAATAAATAATATAGATAAAAAAGGAGCAGATTTTGTTTTGAATCTGCTCCTTTTTTATTTTAATAATTAGTATAATTTATATACTCTTGCTTCATAAGGACGTAAATATGTACTTTTAATATCTT
Organism: Candidatus Atribacteria bacterium 1244-E10-H5-B2; assembly: GCA_003575245.1. The sequence continues at coordinate 1,595 of NMQN01000592.1, forward strand.
CTTTTTCTTCAACATTATAATTACTGATTAGTAGCTCTTTTTCTTGGTAATTAATATTTTCTGGAAGATTAAAAATTGTTTGGCTGGAAAAGAAGTTAAGAATAATTAGTAATCGGTCCTGATTAAGAGTGCGTAAATAACTATAAATATGTTTATCATCTTCTAAGATAAGCTGATAATCTCCATAGATCATAATTAAATTTTCTTTTCTAAGTTGGATTATTTTTTGGTAATAATAAAATATTGAATTTGAGTCTTTTAAACCATGGGCAATATTTATTTCTGGATAATTTGGGTTGACTTTTATCCAGGGGGTACCGGTAGTAAAACCAGCATAAGGACTATCGTCCCACTGCATGGGAGTACGGGCATTATCCCGACTTATTCGATGAATAGCTTCCATAATTTTTTCTTTAGGAAGACTTTTTTTAGTCATTTCGCGGTAGAAATTTAGAGTTTCTATATCACGATAGTCTTCTATAGTATCGAAAGCAACATTCGTCATTCCAATTTCTTCGCCTTGATAGATATAGAGAGTGCCGGGAAGAGTGTGTAAAAGGGTGGCTAACATCTTGGCTGATTCTACTCGGTATTTTTTATTATCACCAAATCGGGAAATTATTCGGGGCTGATCATGGTTATTCATATAAAGAGTATTTCAGCCTTTTTCTTTTAAGCCCTCATACCACTTAGTAAAGATTTTTTTTAATTCAGTCAATTTCCACTTTTTGGGCTTCCATTTGTTTATCGTGT
>NMQN01000690.1 GCA_003575245.1 Candidatus Atribacteria bacterium 1244-E10-H5-B2
TTATCTGTTTTAATCTTGTAACCGTTGACGAATTGCTCAGCGGTTAATTCTTTTGAGCCGGCAGGAATCAGCCTTAATATTTTTATAATTCCCTTATCTCCGGTAGAGATTAAAATTGCAACTTTTTCGGTTTTAACTACCCTTCCGGGTTTAGAGGAAAAGACGTCAGTTTCATCTTGATAATCATCCAGAAATCTTGCCCGGGTAATTTTCAGTTTTCTGCTATTGTAATAGGTAAAGGCACCGGGGTAGGGAATAGTTCCTCTGATTAAATTATAAACCTTTTCTCCCTTATCACTCCAGTCTATTTTCCCATCCTCTTTATTCATTTTACGGGCAAAAGTTGCCAGTTTATTATCCTGGGGAATTTTTTCTATCTTCCCGCTTTTTATTTTTTCTAAAAGTTTGGGGAGGGCACTGGCGCTTAAATCAGATAACCTGTAGTAAAGTTCCCCGTAGGTCTCATCCGGTAAAATGTTTATCTTCTCCTGAAAGATGATTTCACCGGCATCTACTTTCTCCTCCATAAACATAAAAGTTATCCCGGTCTCCTTTTCACCGTTTATAACAGCCCGGTTAATGGGGGCGGCACCCCGATATTTAGGCAGAATTGAGCTATGGATATTTATACAGCCTATTTTGGGAATATTTAAGATATGGTTGGAAAGAATCTGGCCATAAGCAACCACCAGGATAATATCCGGGTTGAATTCTTTTATTCTTTCTATAGATTTCTCATCATTGATGTTCTCCGGTTGAAATAATTCCAGCCCTTTATCGAGGGCGATTTTTTTTATGGGGGTGGGCAATATTTTTCTACCGCGCCCCTGAGGACGGTCTGGCTGGGTAATTACTGCAATTATGTTTTCCCTACTGTCAGCCAGTTTCTCTAAAACAGGACCGCCAAAATCTGCCGTTCCCATAAAAATAATTTTAAGCATGATTATCCCCTGTCACCTTTTTTTCTTTTTTAATTTATTTAACAATACCTGTCTTTCCGTTCTTCCTATTCTGTCAATAAATAAAATCCCGTCTAAATGATCGATTTCATGCTGCAGCGCGCGGGCAGTTAAACCTTCTTTAGTGATTTCAACCGGGTCTCCGTTCTCATTAAGCGCTTTTATCGTTACATTTGACGAACGCTTGACCTGGCTATAGATATTGGGAAAACTTAAACATCCCTCTTCTGCTGCAACTTCTCCCTCGCTTTTGATAATCATCGGATTTATCAATACTATTAATCCATCTTCTTCTCCGTCAACAAGAATTATTCTTTTTTGTACCCCCACTTGCAAGGCAGCAAGACCTACTCCGGAAGCGGTATACATGGTTTCAGCCATATCTTTTATAAGATTTAATATTTCCGGGGTAACTTCCTCAACCGGTCGTACTTTTTTTAAACAAGAGGGGTTTCTCAAGTTTTATGATTTGTAGCCAATGCGGACATATACCTAAATGCCCCGATTGCAATACTTCCTTTTCTTATCATTTAGATATTCAAAAAAGAGCTCAGCTGATTTGCCATAATTGCGGGAAAAGGGCAAAAGTAACGGATGCTTGTGCTAAATGCGGCAGTAAAGAGATTCGTCCCCTGGGGATGGGAACCCAAAAATTAGAGAATGAAATCAGGAAGATGTTCACCCGGGCTGAAATAAGGCGCCTGGATCGGGATTCGTTAATTAAAGATGACGATTATCGGCAAATCCTGGAAGAATTCAATAAGGGAAATACCGATATATTGATAGGTACCCAGATGGTGTTAAAGGGAGTGGATTTTGATAATGTAGATTTAATAGGGATTATTTCCGCTGATACTCTGCTAAATCTGCCGGATTATCGTTCAGGGGAAAAGACCTTTCAGCTGCTTAGTGAAGTTATTTCTTCTTTCAGGGAGATCAGCTTTTCCAAAGAAGTGATTATTCAGACCTTTAATCCCGAAGATCACTGTATAATTGCCTTGAAAGAACAGGATTATAATTATTTTTACCAAAAAGAAGTTGAATTACGGAAAGAACTGGATTACCCTCCCTTTACCCATATTATTAAAATCGTAATTTTAGGAGAAGAGAAGGAATCAGTCAAGCAGAGGGCGGAATATCTAATTAGTTATTTGGAATCTCTCCGCAAAGAAAAAGAGTCTGCGGAATTTAAATTGCTGGGTGCTGTAGATATGGTATTATGGAAATCGAGGAACAACTTTAAAGTACAATTTTTGATAAAAGTAAAAGAATTGGAAAGATTTAATAAGGTATTTAAGAAAAAATATGATAAAATGTTATCAAAGCATTTTGACCAAAAAAACAGATTGACTATTGATGTCGATCCGGTAAGGATGATATAGAGA
>NMQN01000113.1 GCA_003575245.1 Candidatus Atribacteria bacterium 1244-E10-H5-B2
AATTCGTAAGACCTTTTAACCACACCGATCTCCTTTTTTAAATCCCCTGCTCCCCGAGAGAGTTCCTTTCGAATCGGATCGAGGAGCAGGGTCAGACTCGGGAAGCACCGACGCAAACCCGAGCTTGTTAGTTCTTTGCTGTTAATAGATTTTTAACTTTAGTGAGCTATGTTCATAGGCAAACCCCTGCTATTTTATTTAGGAAATATAAACCGTAAACACCACCACCTATTTAATAATCCCTGCTCTCCAGGAAGATATGAAAAAACCCGGAGAGCAGGGTAACGGCAATCCGGAGAACGCATAGGAAACCGGACCGCCGAGTTATTCTAATTAAATCCTTTCTTTATATCTTCTTTCAGTTCTTTTCCTGACTGATGAGATACCACCCCTATCATACAGAAAACAACTACCGGGATTAAGCATAACCACCACATAATTTTAATTACCCCCTTTCATTTATTATTTAGTATTATTGTTTCTTTTTATTTTCGGTTTTTTAAATATTCCGATATTCTCTGACTTAAATTTGAAGTAATCTTTAGTTTGTATCATTGTTCCGCAAGGTTCTATCGTTTTCTTTTTTTCTATCCTCTTCTTTCTCATTTCTTTTTACCCCCTTTCTTTTTATATATTTTAACTAAATTAGCAGCCTAAAAATTTTTAACTCTCGCTTTGAATTACTTCCCGGTAATGTTGTCGTCCCTGATAATCTCTCCAATCTAACCAAGTATTAATATGAAAGATAAGCGACTTGACTTCTGTTTTTCTTCGAAGTGGTAAAAACTCATCCTCTAATTCTGCCTCTAACCTCTCTTTAATTTTCTTAATTTCTTTAGTAGATACTTTCTCAAACATATTAATCCCCCTTCTTAAACACTCCGACATTTTCTACCGGTTCAAACCAATTTTTTTGGGGAATCATAGTTCCTGACGGTGAAATATTTCCCTCTTTTTCTCCAAATCGTTTTTCAATTTTATACCCATTTTCAAGATCGGTAATTTCCCAACCGTAAGAAATTTTTCCGTCTTTAGATTCTTTTGTCGCTAGCTTTGTATAACATTTACCCTTTAACGTTCCCTTTAATAGCAATCTCTCTATTTCTTTGTTTCTGTCCGATAAAATCTCCCTCAATCTGTCATCTTTGATAAATATTATTTTCACTTTCTTAACCCCCTTATCTTAAATACCTCGCTTAAAAGTTTTAATATCCCTTTTCCTATTCCTATTGTCTTATAAACCTAATAAAAAGTATTAACGCAAAAATAATCAAGGCAGGGATTATAAATTTATGAATAGTGGTATCTCCCTTTATTAATGCCTTTTTTAATTCTGCCTTTTTTTTTATTCTATCTTTTTCTATACCCTCTATTACTTTTTTACATATATCCCCGAAATCTTCCGGGAAGTCCCGATTCTTATTCATTTTTGATACCCCTTATCTTAAATATTTTTCTTTTAGAATTGATCATTTAAATTTTTCTCCTATTGATTTTTTATTAAATTTTCTGTATAATAAGACAAATCGCTTTAGAGCTCCGCTTTACTGTCGATTTTTTACTATATAAAAAAGGCTCCTCTTTTCCGGGGGGGGTCTTTTTTATTTCTATCCCCTGTTACTTTATTTAGGAGATATAAACCATAACACCACCACCTGTTTAATAATCCCTACCCCCAGAAAAAATTTACCCAAAAACCGGAGAGCAGGGCGAATGGCAACCCCCTTTATCTTTTCGATACTGCATGTTTACTAAAATAAATGTATGTTCCCGCTCCTTTTTTCAGTCTACGATTACAATCCGGACATCTATATTTATTTTTGTCTTTCTCTTTTACATCTAACTGACCGATAAAATCGCAATGATTGCAAACTACTGAAATTTTCAATATCTTAACCCCCTTTTAAATACCCCCTGCCCCTTAGCCCAAAAATTCAAAAAACTAAGGAGCAGGGTAAACGGCAACTCGGGAGAGAAATCAGCAAACCCGGATCACCGAATTAATTCCCCTACTCCCCGGAAATGTACAAAACCAGGGAGCAGGGCAAACGGCAATCCGGAGAACCCTGGCGAGAAGCCGGACCGCCGGAATTCGATTCCTTATATCTATTTGATAACTCGCTCAGATAGCCCTGAAAAACGCTCCTGATAGCCTTGGTTCGCATTTCTTTACTCTTTATAGCCTATTACCACTCCCTTGTGTATTTCTCAAAATTATATTCATCGATTCTCTTAACAAGGGTCTTGTCTGAAGGAGCAACATATCCCTTAACTCTATTAGCAAAAATCCTTATGGTTCTACAAAATAAAATATATTTCTCGTTAGGGCTCTTATAATAATCAT
>NMQN01000200.1 GCA_003575245.1 Candidatus Atribacteria bacterium 1244-E10-H5-B2
GGCTTAACCTCAACTGAAGTAAAAGAGTCGGTAGAACTGGTCAAGAATTTACGAGATACTGGTATTACTTTTTTAATAGTTGAACATGTTATGGAAGCTATTATGCCAATTGCGGATAAAGTAGTTGTTCTTGATGGAGGCGTCAGAATTGCTGAAGGCAAACCCGAAGAGATTATAAAAAATGAGCAGGTAATCGAAGCTTATTTTGGTAAAAAATATAGTAAAAAACTTCAAGCTACAAAAGGGGGTAGAGAAGAGTGTCTGAACTGATGTTAGAAATTAGCAACATTAACTGTGCCTATGATGGCGCACCGGTAATTCATGATGTTTCTCTTGAGGTTGGAGAAGGTGAATTGGTATCTATCGTAGGGGCAAACGGAGCGGGTAAGAGCACGATAATGCGTACCATTGCTGGTTTAATGCATCCCATTAATGGCACTATTAAATTTAAAGGAAAAGATATCTCTCGCCTACCTGCCCATATGATTATTCGAGAAGGGATCAGCTATGTTCCGGAAGGTAGGAGATTGTTTGCAAAACTTTCAGTTCAGGAAAACCTTGAGTTAGGCGCTTACATTGAAAATAATCGTGCGGAAATTGAATTACGGATGGATGAAATTTTTGAGCTTTTTCCCATTCTTAAGAAGCGTAGCATTCAAATTGCAGAAACTTTAAGTGGGGGAGAACAACAGATGCTGGCTATAGCCAGAGGAATGATGTCTAAACCTAAATTATTAATGCTTGATGAATTATCTTTAGGATTGATGCCTGCATTAGTAGAAAAAGTTATGGAAGCAGTAGTTAATGTAAATGAGAAAGGAACAACTATTTTATTAGTGGAACAGATGGTTCAGGAAGCACTTGAAATTGCTGAGCGTGGATATGTGATTCAGACTGGCAAAATTGTTCACTATGGCGAAGCTAAAGAACTTTTGGAATCCGAAGAAGTTCGTAAAGCATATATGGGTATGTAAACAATAGCGGAAGGTGCAGGGGCTTCTTCAGTTGCTGCCTTGTTATCTGAAAAAGTTCCTATAAAAAATATTTCTAATATTGTATGTATTATTACTGGTGGTAATATTGATATGTCTCTTTTTAAGTCTATTTTAAAAGATGTAACTGGGTAAAAAAAATAAGAAAAGGAGGAAATTTTAAAAAACACTTGACATCTTTAAGATAATACATAAAAAGGAGGAGGTGATATATGGAAATAGATAGGAGAGGTGTAGTTAAGTCGATTTAAAAAATTTAAATAAGGAGATAAAATAAAATGAGAAAGATTATTTTTAGCGTCACGATAATTTTAATTCTTTTCCTTGCTTTAACCTTTTATGGTTATGCACAAGAAGGAGAAGGAGTTAATGTTGTGAAAATTGGTGGTGTTTACCCACTGTCTGGACCTTTCGCTCCTATGGGAATAGGAGATAAGCAAGCAATTCTACTAGCGATAGACGAAATCAATGCTAATGGTGGAATTAAGTCTTTAGGTGGGGCAAAGATAGAGGTCATTTTTGCTGACTCAGAAGGAGACCCAAAAGTTGCCATGACAGCTGCTGAAAGACTCATAATTAAAGAAAATGTTGTAGCTATATTGGGAAGTATACTTTCTAGCACCACATCTACTATCGCCCCGGTTTGTGAAAAATATAAAACTCCATTAGTCAATGAGGGATCAACTTCTATTACCCTTACTCAACATGGTTGGAAATATTTCTTCCGTTCAACTCCTCATGATGGTTTATATTGTGAAGCAATGTTTAATTTTCTTGAGGAAGTAGCTAAAAAAAGCGATGAAAAAATAAAAACTATCGGTTTAATGTATGAAAATACGCTTTTTGGAAAAACCGCGGGAGATGTATGGAAAGAAAAAGCCCCAGAACATGGATTTGAAATTGTAGCCGACATTACCTACTCAGCTGAATCAATCGATTTATCTTCAGAAATCCTTAATCTAAAAAAAGCATCTCCAGATATAATTTTCTTGGCTTCTTATACTCAAGATGCTATTTTAATCACTAAGGTAATGCAAACACTAAACTGTAATGCCAAAGCTGTTGTAGGCATAAATGGTGGACAAATTGTCCCTTCCTATATTGAGGCAATTGGACCTTTAGCTAACTATGTATCCGCTGAAGCGAGATGGAGTCCTGATATCAAGAAAACTTTAGCACAAAAAGTTAATGCAGAATATTATAGTAGGTATGGACAAAATATGGATGGACACAATTCTCGTGCTCACACTGCTGCCATGGTGCTTTATTATGCTATAGAAGAAGCGGGTTCAACAGATAAAGAAAAAATCCGAGAGGCATTAGCAAATATTTATGTACCACCAGAGAAAAT
>NMQN01000837.1 GCA_003575245.1 Candidatus Atribacteria bacterium 1244-E10-H5-B2
CTGCCGGTCTGTTCTGCCGACCAGGTTATATGATCAGTTATCCTAGATCATCGTGTTTTTTTCCTTCGATCAAAAGAACTATCACCTTTCTGCCCGTAGATCATAACTTCATAAGAGTCCAAAAATTTCTGACCCTTTTCTTTAAGATACTTGTCTAATTCTTCTTCATATTCTTCATTCAATTCTACATCCCCATTATCTCCCAAAACTATTACATCATAACGATTAGGAAAAGTTTTCTTTCCTATATATGATTGATACCTCTTTTCAGCTTTCCAAATTATCATATTTTTAATCTTCCAATATTTCTCTATCGATAACCATAATCTAACAATATTTTTCCATTTCTCAAACACCATTACATTTGAACCTTTGTTATTTTGATATCTAATTGCTATCGATAGCCAACTATCATAGTCTTCAGGAACTTTTTTATGGTCAACACTTAGATAGGAAAATTTCTTATGGCCAAACTTTTTTATATTGAAATAAGGTGGATCAGTAAACATAAAATCAAATCTTTCTTTTCCAAATAATTTACTCCAGCCGTTTTCATCCGTGGAATCACCGATAAATAATTTATGTTCTCCGATTCTCCACAAATCTCCGCTCTTAACTCTTTTAGCACCTTCTTTAATGAATTCCTCTAATTCTTTATCCAAGTCAAATTCCTCATCGATATCCAATCCAAAAATATCATCCAGTTCTTCTCTGCCGAATCCTACATCCATTAACAAGTCTTCATTTAGATTAGCTAACATATCATAGTCCCAGGAGCCTAAATTTTTATTCTCTCTTAAGTTTGCCTCTCGTAATTCTTCTGTAGTTAGTTCTCGATTAGGTATCCTCACATCGATTTCTTCCTCCCCTCTGCCTAATAATTGTAATATCTTTAACCTCTGATGGCCTGATATTATAACATTATCGGAGTTTATTACTGGAATTGACATAAGGTTAAAGCGTTTAAGACTCTCCTCCAGGTCCTCTTTCTGTTTTAAAGTCATCTGTCGGGGATTTCCTTGGTAGGGAATTAAGTCGTTTATCTTACGCTCCTCGGTGTGCCATTTTAATTTTTTATTATTCATTTTCTCTCGTCCTCTAAAATAAAGATTCTGGAACAGCATTAACTCGCTTTCTTGCTATCTCGCAATACTCTGGGTTGTTATCTATCCCGATATAATCTCGTTTCAATTCCTTGCAGGCCATCAAAGTCGTCCCACTACCGCAGAAAGGGTCAAGCACTATTCCACCTGTCGGGGTCTTGGTTAGTGTGCAAAGGTATTTCATTAACGCTAATGGCTTGACGGTTGGATGGTTGTTGCCTGTTTTTTTACTTTTCATTTCGCGGTATTCAATCTCTCCTGAACAATTACTATGGTCGTTTGTTCCATTTAGAGTCTTACCACAATCTTTACAAACAGGACTTTGGCTATAATTTCCTGCTGTGAATTTTACATTTTCCAATCCTTCGCATCCTCTATTCCTTTCGCTTTTACTTGCTTTAGCACAGTAGAAGAAACGGGAAGCACCCCGTAATCCATTGCAATAAAAAGTTGTTCCATCATCGCCCCGTTGTGCATAATCGTGATATATCCCTTTACTTTTACCAGAATGTCCAGATTTTACTTTTGCGAATGCTCCTGTTTTTGGTGCTTGCTCATCCAACAACCCTGCAGATTCCTCATCTAATATTACATTTGCAGGGTAGCGACCTTGATGATTTCTGTAATTTTTTATTGAACCTCTATTTTGTTTCCCACCTGCAAAAGTTCCCTTTGGGGCGTCATGGACATTTACCTTTTCTGTTCCTATCCTTCCCCCATCAATATTTAGCCCTGCTACTCCCCACTTCAAAGCATTATTAGCATAACTGACCTCATTCGGTTTCATACAAACCAAGATCGGCTCGTAGGCAGGTTTTAGTCCGTGTGATTTCCAGCCATTCCAGAGGGTGGCTTCGGGGGTTACGGGGGCGGTGATATCCCACTTTCCAAGTCCACAATTAAAACTTGAACTATTAGCTTTCCTTGAATCTTTACCCATAACTTTTCTTTCTGCTTCTATATAGTTTTTTGGTCTACCTTCAATTAAATAATCAAATCTATTATCTAAATCTAAAAGTTCTTTTAATTTTATCCATATTTCCCAAGTAGGTAAATTAAAGCCCAATTCCCAATTAGCAACACAACCAGTCAATCCACCAGTTTTAGATAAAAAATGTTTAGATATCTCTTTTTGTGGTTTATCCCCTCTTTTATCTTTTAACCACTTACCAAGTTCTTTTTTTGCTTCAATAATTTTTATATTTTTTTCTGCCATCTTATCTATCTGCTTACTTATATCCGTTGCCTTCGGAAATCCACTGCCATAAATCCACATAATACAATCTTTTAAAATCCAGCCCGCATCTTCAATTGCACAAGCCAGCCTATGATAAGTTCGAGTACCACCAAAGCATAATAGGGTTGCACCTGGCTTGGCTACTCGGAGGGCTTCGGTTGCCCAGTTATAATGCCATTGCTGTATTTCATAACCATATTTATTTAATTTTGAAAGGTCAGGCAAATTGCTACACCTACCAGCATAATTCTTACCATATTTAGCTTTCCTTTCTATATCTTTTTTGCTGTTCGGGTTCATTAAATTTCTTGATAATTTATCCCATTCCTTCCCCATAAATTCTAACCCATAGGGCGGGTCAGTTATTACAGTATCTATACAATTGTCAGGCATTGTTTTCATCACTTCAAGGCAATCACCACATATTATTTGATTTAAAAAATCTTCAGGCCACTTCATTTAGAATATCTCCTGTTGGACTTTGGTGATTCTTCTATTCGCCATATCAATATATTCTTGTTTTATCTCAATACCAATAAATCTTTTTCTTTGTTTTAAAGCTACCAATGCAGTAGTCCCTGCTCCCATAAACGGATCGAGAATTATTCCGCCTTCAAAACCTGCATTGCAACCACAATCAGAATAATAAGATTCTTTTACTTGACTCATACTTTTTAATATTCTCTTCTTTGTTTCCGATGGTCTTTGAGCAAATGCTGATTTGTAATCTTTCTGTTCGGTACCGATATATTTACCTTCTTTATTGCATCCGGCTATTTTCATGTTTTTTGTAATTTGTTTTCCAATTGTTTTATATATTTTTACCCTTGCTTTCCCACACTTTTTACATACAAATTCAGGACACCCTGCTTTAATCGGTATCTCAATTAAACCTTCCGGATATACTGCAAAATGTGCTTCTGGAAAAGCTCGGGTCGATATAACCCAGACACATCGTTTATTGCGACCATTAGGATTTATTTTCCATCCATCTAAACTTTTTCTCGCATTTACGGATGCAGACATTAAATCACCAATTTTAGCTTTGGGCTGGTTTTTTCCTCTTTTTGTTTCTCTAAAACTGTCATAATTTAATTCCTCAAACTGCTGTTTAAACCAATAATCGTGGCCGGTCCATAATGAAATTTTTTTGATTTCTTTCTTTCTATATTTTCTTGCTTTCAGAGAGTTATATTTCTCAGCATCTTCTCGGCTTATTTTAGTATTATAATTTTCATAATTTTCTCCAATTAATCTCCATTCCCAATCTACTCCCTCTTTGCCTTTAGTGCCTAATGGCTTCTTGTCTACACATTCTAAAGTTTTTTCATTAGTCCAGAATAAAGTTTTGTTGTTTTTCGTAAAGAAAAATAGATATTCAAAATCAACTGTAAACCTGTCATTAGCACTTGAGGGTATACAACTCAGTTTCCACCAGATTAGAGTATTTCTCTTGACCCAACCCCGATTAGTCATCTCTATAGAGAAGCGGTAAGGAATATCCAGAAGACATTTCTCGTATCCTTTTGTCAATTTCACATTTCCTCCAGTTGCTCCATATCCAACAGTTAATCTGTTTAAATTCGAAGTTTCTAAAGTATGTCCGCTTCTGTTCCCCGAACCGCCATAAGTATCCCCAATCACAATCCAGCAAGTTCCGTCTTTCCTTAGTACCCTTTTAACCTCATCAAAGATATTACATAATTTTGTTATATATTCTTCAAAGGTTTTTTCTAAACCTAATTGGCCTTCTACCCCATAATCCCTAAGATTCCAATATGGCGGAGAGCATATACAACAATTAACTGACTCATCAGGAATCTCCTTTAAAACTTCAAGTGCATTTCCGCATATAATCTTGTTAATATAATGGTTAATATAATTCATTAAAAATACCTAAAGAATATTATTTAAATTAAAACTGCTTCTACCGCTCCTAATCTGCACTGTGCAATTTCAATATATTCCTTATCATTATCAAATCCGATATATCTTCTTTTTAACATTTTAGCTGCAATACAAGTCGTTCCACTTCCTACAAAGGGATCAAGAATAATATCATTTGGGCGGCTACCTAAAATAATTAAATAGCTCATTAGTTTGATCGGCTTTACGGTGGGATGATGGTTTTTAAATTTAACAGTCCTTACATTGCCACTCCCAGTTTTAAAATTCCCCGCTTCCCCCATCATTTTATTTATATTGGCTCTTACTTTCTCTTCTAATTTTTCACATCCTCTATTCTTCTCAGTCTTGCTTGCCTTAGGCACTAATAAGATAGGGATAAGTTTTCTGCACTGATTTAGGCAATTCCTTTATGTTAAGTTTTGGTATATCTAAATAACTACCCGAAATTAAACATTCATCACAATAAGTCCTTCCGTCAGCATCCATATAATTTCCGTGTTCTTCAACATATCCACAAATAAAGCAGGGTTGATTAGATAATTTTTTACTTCTTTCTTCCCACCATTTATCTAAATCAAAATAACGAGAAAATGAACCAGAATCGGCTGGCTCAGTTCTACAATCGCTAATTGGTTTCTTTGTCCATTGATTTACTTTTCTATTGCCATAATTGATATGTTTAGGAGAAATTAAAATCTTTCCATCATTCAGCACATTATTACTCACTAAAAAGTTGGCAGGGAATCTCCCTTTTTTAATATTCGAATTTAGTAGCCCATATCCAAAAGTAGAGCCGAAACAAGTTTTCTTATATTTAACATTTTCAGATAACTGTTTATTATGATGGCCAACTCCAAAATCATTACTACCCTTATACGGTATTCTTCCCTCATCTAACCAAGTGATTCCCTTGCCATCCTTTAAAGCCTGGTCCATATAGGTTTTCTCCGATAGCGGTTTCATCACCACAAGGATAACTTCTACCGCTGGTTTAGGTTGGAAGCCACCGTAAGAGCCGTCTAAAGTCCTCGCCTCCTCAGAATTAGGAGCTGTTATTTCTATAGTATGCTTAATTCCGGCATGGTTAAAAGGATCCCCAGTATCCTCTCTCTTTTGAATATCGATATTTGAATCTCCTCTTTCTATATGGCTAATATCTTTCCCATATCCAACAAATTTTCTGAAACTTTCCCATTTTCTATCAAATTCTTCCTTAGTAGGTTTCCTTCCTAATTCTTTAGTTAATCGTTTCTTACATTCTTTTTTATCAATTGCTTTGCTAATATTTTGGGCCTTAGGGAATCCTGAAGCATAGCAGTGATACAGACTTGTGAACCCAGTTTTAAATCCTGCTTCCTCTAAATTTATTATCTGTCTGCTTAATACATCTTGTCTTGGAGCACACATAACGAAGGCAAAGGCTCCGGGTTTTAATACTCGTAAACATTCCTGCCAAGTAATTACATTTACTAAGGCCTTGTCCCAGTCTCTTCCCATAAATGAATAGCCGTAGGGAGGATCAGTTACTATTAAATCAATGCTTCCGTCCGGAATATCTCTCATTCCTTCTCGGCAATCAGTACATATTAATTTGTTTATAAAGTCTTCAGAATATTTCATTTAAAATAAAAAATGGCCTAAACTTTTCAAATTATCTTTCAATAATTCTAAAAAGCCTAGGCCATTAACCTAACTTTTAGACATTATATTATTTAATTTTCTTATTAAATTTTATCAAACTAATTGATTTCTGTCAAAAAGTAACTTATCTCTGATATTTTCTAATTGTTTTCATTTTCTTTCATATTTGGATTCTCCTCTAGGCATAGTAGTTACTGTTACCCGACTTGGTCCTCTGGATTTTGATAAACTTAAATTTGTTATCTCAATATGACCCTTTTTCTTCAATAGTTCATTACATAGTTTCCTAACTTCGTCTAATAATTTGTTCTCACTTAATCGAGACTCCGTTCTCGAATAAATTATACCAAGCCAAAATCCTAATAAAGCTGCAATTGTAATAAAAATGAAATTCATTTTTTAATCGCCTCTGTTTTTTTAGGCAAACAAAATATTATTTTTTCTACTTCTATATCAGTAATGAAAGTATGCCCATATTGGTGTATCTTCGGAATCGTAGATCTCATCTCTAATTTTTACTTTCATTTTTTATATTCTTCTCGTTTATTTTTCGATGAATTTTGGTGTCCTGAGGCATAACGATAATAATTACGGAGAGCATATTTCTGAAATAATGGCAGACTGTTCCACCAAACATTTAACTTTCCTTCCAAATCTTTAATCTCTTTTTCTTTTTCTTCATATTCTTCTAACTCTGCCCTAGTTACCATAATAATCCTTCTTCCCTCTCTTCATTATTTCCATTTTAATTTTTTAATAATAAATTCAAAATTGTATCCTTCTCAAGGCTCTCAGGAGAAAGGTCAATATCTCTTTTATCCTTATTATTGACAAGTTCAGCGCCCGCTTTTGATAAAATATCTTTAAGTTCTATACTGTCTTGATAGAAACTCATAAGATACTTTCTACTGTTTTCAGCAAACTTTGAGTCAGATGTTGTGATTGACATGCCGATTGATGTTTCGGCGAAATAGAATCTGCTTTCATCCGTTGTAGTAATTAACAATCCCAGCACTCTTTGCTTTTGGGTGATTTCAGACTGAACAACTGTAATGATGCTGTTAGGGTTAACCATATACTTCTCCCCAAAGTCTTTAGCTTTTTCTTTAGCAACGATTATCTTAAAGGGGACTTTTACATCGCTGTTATAGTTGTAGTAGTTTAAGAAGAGAATGAAACTATCTTTTGACTGTCTCTTCACATAAAACAGCTCTGTTGCTCCAGTGGGTGCGTTGGTGATATCACCTGAGAATAGAATGTTTCCTTCGTCTGTTCTATAACTGCCATCCCAGCCAATCTTACCGACAGATGGGGAGAGCAAGGAGAGGTCTAAGTCTACTACGTTATGCTCAACGTTCTCCCAATAAATTCCAACGAGCATATCCTGTGGGATGGAGATGTAAGTTCCTGATGGAAAGTTACCAGTAAACTGCTTTTCGGTTGCAGGTAGACTATAGTTTATATAGTCGGGAATGTAAATCTTTTTACCCTTCACGTTCTTTCTAACATCTTCTACAATTGAGTCCAAGACAATAGCTAAGGTCATCTTTGCTGTTGGTTTATTCTCGAAGCTAAAATCTGTAGCATATGCCTTTCCATTTCGTATTCTGTATAAGATTGAGTCAACATCTTTTGTCCTAAATTTTAAGGCATAGGCAAGTCTAATTTTCCTGAAGGTGTTAACCCTTTTTAACTCACTCCTTAATTTGTCTTCATCTATCCTGTCACTCGTTTTGATTTTAGCAGTGATTTCATTAAGATAGTCTTCTGGCATTGGCTTGTGATAGTGAATTGCTAATTTCCTTACTTTGTTGATAATAGTTTTTAACTCTCGATTAGTTCGAAACGCTAAAAATATTGGT